>NZ_JAKGAY010000005.1:0-148995 GCF_021532545.1 Halomonas sp. Cn5-12 | reverse complement strand
CCCGGCGTGGCTGGTGAGGGTGCGGCGACTGGCGCGGAACTTTATGTTGGGCATGGCACTGTCTGGGTGAATGGCGATAATGGCTATATTGCCATGCAGGTCAGTGGGTTAGAAGTGCTTCCGGGGGGCGGTCTCACGGATTCAGGATTAATTCAAGGTCTGACAATGTAGCAAATGCGTTTGAAGTATTTACTTCAGAGTCGCTTAAAGAAGATAACGGCCAGTTTTTTACTCCCAGAAATGTAGTAAATTTCGCTGTAGATATCGTTGACCCTCAGCCAGGTCAGCGAATGATTGACCACAGCTTGTGGGTCTGGTGGTTTTATTATTTAGGTTTTACACCGTATAAGTCGAGTTTTGGACAGCACTTTGGGTAAGAGAGTGCCCTTAGATAGGCTGATTACGCATAAAAAAGATATATACAAAAAGACGTTATTTGGCTTAGATCAAGAGCGTGACCTAGTCAAGATAACAAAGGCTTATATGTCTATCGTCGGTGATGGGACGGGTGGGATTTTTTCCGCCAACAGCTTAGATGTTAGAAAAGATCTACAGGCGTTTGGAAGAAAGGAGTTGAGAGAAAAGAATTTTGATATTGTTTTAACCAACCCTCCTTTCGGTAAAGACATCAAAGTTGTAGGCGATTTGGTGCGTGAATATGAGTTAGCAGATTTTTACGATAAGACGGGCACGACTAAATCAAAGAGATCTGCTGTAAGACCTTCGGTACTTTTTATCGAGCGTTGCGTTCGTCTTTTGAAACCCGGCTCTGAATCTATTGCCGGAATAGTTCTTCCTGTAGGCGATTTGAGCAATGATGAAGATCGGCATATTAAGGAATGGATTTTTGAAAACTGCTTTATTGAAGCAGTAATTCAGCTTCCTTCGGAAACCTTTCAACCGTATACCGGGACTCAAACATGCTTGATCTTTCTGAGGAACAAGGCTGAAGGCGATCAAGGTGATGTGTTCATGGCGCAAGTAGAAAAGGTTGGTAAAAATCAAAGAGGTAAGGCAATCTTCAAAAGAGACAAGCATGGCACTCAAATCCTCGATTCTCAGGGGCAAAATATTCTCGATGATGACCTGCCAGAGGTTCTTGAAGAATATCGGCGATTCAAAAATGGGAAAAGCTTAAATACAAAAATGTGCTTTTCTGTTAGGCCGAACGATGTATTAAAAAGTTTGCTTCCGAATTATCATAATCCAAAGAACCAAAACAAGAAAATTAATAATAGATCAATATCTTATAAAAGGCTGTCAAGCTTGTGCTCCGAGATATATACGCCGCCGAGGACAAGGCGCGTCTACGTTGAGGAAAAGTATGGGATTCCGTTTTTGTCAGGAACGCACATAACGCAATACATTCCCCAAAAAGTAAAATATATCTCTAAAACTGAAACAAAAAATTTGGAAAGATACATTGTTAGAGAAGGTGATATTGTACTTACTCGTGTGGGCACAATGGGCATTGTTAAGCTTATTGGAGAAGACTTAGATGGGTGGGCAGTTTCAGATAATATTAATATTATCAGGATTGAAAAAAGCATTGTTGATCCAGAGTATGTTTACTCAGTTTTGATAAGTAAATTTGGTCAAAACACAGTTCAGCAGGTTAAGAAAGGCTCTGTCCAGGATTACAACACCCCGAAAGCAATTGGCAATTTAGAAATCCCAGTTTTACCGGAACCTCAGTATTCGGAGATTGTAAATGATGTTAAAAAATCTGAAGCGAGGCGCGTTGATTCTGTTTATGAAATATTAAAAGCTTCGGATAATCTCAACAGTTACTTGTCATAATAGGATATTGCCTAGGTTTTGTACGAAAAGCCTTATCTGCTAATTTTACCTATGCAAAAGCAGCATAGGGGAAAAAAATGGTCGGACGTTACGAGATCTCTGATGACGGCTGGGCACAGATTGAAGATATCGTGGCGCCTCCTCAAACCATGGGCAGGCCCAGGCGGGATGACCGAAAAATGCTCAATGGTATCTTCTGGGTGCTGTGTTCTGGCGCCAAATGGCGTGATTTACCCGAGCGATATGGTCCTTGGTCGACGGTTTATGACCGGTTCCGCAAGTGGCGTGATGACGGCACCTTTGAAGCGGTACTTTCTCGCTTGCAGCTCAAATTACGTGAAGATGGGCTTATGGACCTAGACACGTGGATGATCGATGCCACTTCCGTGCGAGCCACACGCGCTGCCGCTGGAGGCGGTAAAAAGGGGGCTCGAAAGAACCGTTAGACCACGCGCTCGGCCGTAGCCGCGGCGGTTTAACAACCAAAATTCATTTGGTTTGTGATCGTCATGGCTGGCCACTGGCGTTCACGCTGTCTCCTGGTCAAGAGGCAGATTCTCGGCACTTCGTTGCGACATTAGAGAGCATCCATCTACCAGGTGGCGTCGGGCGTCCTCGCAAACGTAGTCGCTATATGGTGGCTGATAAAGGATACGACAGCGATGAGCTGCGTCATTATTGCGACAGGCACGGCATGAAATCCGTGATTGCTCAGCGCAACATGCACCGAAGAACCCGGCCTGGGCTACCCAGGCGGTTCGACAAACCCAAATATCGGCAACGGAATGCGATAGAACGCTGCTTTGGTTGGCTTAAAGAATGTCGCCGCATCGCCACACGCTATGAAAAGCTGGCAAGTAGCTTTAAGGCGATGGTATGCGTGGCGTGCATCGGCCGTTGCTTGCGAGCCAACTTTTCGTACAAAACCTAACAAGTGAATCAAGCCGACCGATTTTCCGCTGCCGCTCCAAATCGGCGGCTTATTCAAGGCGTTAGACTTGCAAGAGAACATCGCGCATCGTGATGTCGTTTTAACAACAGGAGACATGCCATGGTCAAAGTAGCCTTGTTCGTTCGCCTTGAAGCGAAACCCGGAAAAGAGAAAGAGGTTGAGAACTTCCTTGTGAGTGGCCTTCCCATCGTCAATGAGGAGCCTGACACTACTGCGTGGTTTGGCATTCGCCTTGGACCAAGCACTTTCGGAATCTTTGATGCTTTCCCGGATGAAGCGGGTCGGCAGGCCCATCTCTCCGGCAAGGTCGCAGCCGCGTTGATGGAAAAGGCAGGTGAGTTGTTCTCCGAGCCCCCGTCCATCGAAAACGTTGATGTACTTGCGGCAAAGCTACCTGGCTAGCAAGCCTAACAATTCGTTCAAGCCGAGACCGCTTCGCGGACTCGGCTTGGTGCTGTGGTATCGTTGCACCCGCCTCGGCCGCGTGCGCGGTCCGGCTTAACTCAGGTGTTAACTGTCAAAAGGAATATGCCATGTACAAGGAGTTTGAAAATCCGCTTCCGCCTAAATTCGGCCGAATGTTTGTCGGCAACGATGCGAAATTGAACCAGGGGCCGCCGAGACCAAATGACACCGTGACGATTCGGGCGGGAGATTCCATAGACTTCTATATCCTTGTCGAAGAATGCGCCCCCGATCTCGTTAGCGGTGAACTAGTGGGTATTGGCCCAGATCCCAGATGGGAATACCAAGGCTGGTCCTATGGAGGCAAGATAAAGGTTCCAGAGTCAGCAGTTACGGCGATAATTCGGGCAGATTAATCAGTTAACCAAGCGGTCAACCGGACCCCAAAAGCGTGCCGCTTTTGGTTCCCTCCGTTGCGCTCCGGCGCCGGTTACCTCAGCGTTAGGGCTTACTGCGTCCCAGCCAATAGCCAGGTTTTCGGGAATGGTGAGCAACCGCAATGACTATAGCCTCTTCTGGCAGTTCAATGGCGACTATATCGTATGGGAAGCGCTCCAGAATCAGGCGTCTTGCACCGGTATCGCCGGCTTCTTTGGGGAGAGGTGATAAAGGGAGGAAGTCTTCTTCAATAACGTCGATAGCTGCATCAACAGCAGCGAAAAACTCGGCTCCGAGTCCAGGCTGCTCATATTCATACCATGCTGCTGCCTCTATCGCTTCCTGCGAGGCCTCTTCCAGTATCCTTACCTTTCGCACTGTTACTGGCCCAACCTCGCTCTCATCTTTGATCGAAATTCTTCACGGCTGAGCAGCGTGGCTTTTCCGCTTTTGACATTGGACACACGGCGAACAATTTCATCGTTCCACGCCTGTTCTACCGAGTCGTCACGGGGGCCGTCCAGACTCATTATGAGCTCCCGAGCCAACGCTGCACGTTCCGACTCGGAGAGAGTCGAAATCTGGGAGCGTAGGTGGTCTAATGTTTCGGTAGCCATGGAGCCTCCGCAAATGACGATACGATTATGCTATCCCTATTCAAAGGCCCTAACAAGACCAGGCACGGCGACGGCTACTACATTCCGGCTTCGCCTACATTCCGTAGCCGCGCATGCTGGCTGGCGTTAGCTGTGATTGCCTCACCTGAAAAGTGATACTATAGTGTCACTATCAGTCTGATTTAGGGTGAGCCCATGAAAGTTGAGCTTGTTACGAACCTCAAGCGCCAAGCCACAAAGATTCTGGCAGATCTGCACTTGTCTAAAGAGCCGATACTGATCACGGAGCATGGTCAGCCATCGGCATATCTTGTCGATGTGCAGGATTACGAGTTTATGCAGCGCCGACTTGAGCTGCTTGAGGGGCTCTCACGGGGAGAGCGTGCTGTACTTGAGGGAAGAACGTACAGCCAAAGTGAGGCCAGGGAGAAAATGAGTAAATGGCTGAAGTAATCTGGACGGAGCCTGCTCTGCAAGAACTGGATGCCATCGCTGAGTACATTGCTCTGGATAATCCTGTTGCCGCAAGTCATCTGGTCCAAGAAGTTTTCGATAAGACCGAGCGCTTGGAAGATTTTCCCCAATCCGGACGGATTCCTCCAGAGCTCCCTAATTCGGTATACAGGGAGGTAGTGGTTCCACCGTGTCGCATTTTTTATCGTGAGGATAAGAAGCGGGTTCTCGTCCTCTATGTCATGCGAGAGGAGCGGCAGCTTCGTGCGTACATGCTTGGGAACAGCTAACCAGGCGCGTCACTCGGATGCCTTTGTCCCTGCTTCGCTACGTCAAAGTCACCGGTGCGCTTCGGCGTTAGCCAGGACGCTCGTCTTGACGTACGTACCTATAGGCGTACACTTGGTGAAAAGTTAAACACGCAAGAGGTGCGTCATGGCCGGAATCACAGCAACTGAGGCGCGCAGCAACCTTTATCGGTTGATTGACGAGACCGCCGAGTCCCACCAACCAATCGTCATTATGGGTAAGCGGAACAAAGCTGTTCTGGTATCCGAAGAAGACTGGTCTGCCATTCAAGAAACACTTTACCTGCTCTCCGTGCCAGGTATGCGGGAGTCTATTCGTGAGGGGATGGATACCCCGGTCGAGGAATGCGATGAGGAGCTGGACTGGTGACATGGAAGCTGGTTTACACCAAGCAAGCCCAGAAAGATGCAAAAAAGTTGGCCTCCAGCGGCCTCAAACCAAAAGCTCAAGAACTGTTAGCGCTAATAGCGGAAGATCCTTATCGCAAGCCGCCTCCGTTTGAGAAGCTAATTGGTGATCTTGCGGGGGCCTATTCGCGCCGCATTAATATTCAGCATCGCCTGGTCTACCAAGTACTGGAGGACGAGCAAGTGGTGAAAGTCCTCAGACTCTGGAGCCACTACGATTAATGCATAATCAGTGGTGATACCGGAGCTGGGCGATAAGCAAAGCGTCATCCGTGACTTTGTAAGCTATTCGGTGTTCTTCGTTGATCCGGCGAGACCAGTACCCGGCGAGGCTGTGTTTGAGGGGCTCTGGTTTGCCAACACCTTCGAACGGTTCTCGTTTGGTCTCTTTGATCAGTTTGTTGATTCGGTTAAGTATCTTTTTGTCGGTTTTCTGCCAGTACAGATAGTCTTCCCAGGCGTTCTCGGAGAAGATGAGTTTCATTCAAGAAGTTCCTTTTCTTGACCACCGCCTTGCTCCAGCTCGGCAACGGATTCCAGCAAACGCCGTGCGTTTTTTGGTGCGCGCAGAAGGTATGCAGTCTCTTGCAGCGCCTCGTAGTCCTCTAGGGAGATCATTACCACGGACTGCGACTTGTTCCGGGTGATGATCACAGGGGAATGGTCTTCACAGACCTGCTCCATGGTTTTTGCTAGATTGGTTCTAGCGGCTGTGTAGCTAATGGCATCCATAAGGTTGCTCCTGTACAGGATGTTGACCATGGTCAGGATACCGTACACAAAAAAGATTTAACAATCGGCTGTACAGCGACCGATTTTTCGCCGCTTCGCGGCTCCAAACCGGCGCGTGATCCGGGAGGCGGATAACGGCACCCGGAAGTGCCCCTGCTCCAAGCGCTTGGCCCACAGGCAATAACCGGTGGCGGTAAAATACAGCATCTTCATCTGGGCCTTGCGCCGATTGACGAAGACGAAATACTGGCTCGCCCGCAGGATGCGCTGCATATGAGCCAGCTGCGCCACTGGCTGCAGCAAGACTTTGGCCCTTCAGCACCATCACCAAGGACGACACCATGATTCAACCGGTTATTCTGAGCGGTGGCAGCGGCACCCGGCTTTGGCCGCTCTCCCGCGAGCAGATGCCCAAACAGTTTTTGCGCTTAACCGGCGAGCAGAGCCTGCTTCAGCAAACGCTCACCCGCCTTGAGGGCTTGACGACGCTACCGCCGATGCTGATAGGCCACCACTCGCACCGGTTCTTAATGGCCGAGCAACTTCGCGAAGTTCAGCAAAAGGGCCAGATCGTACTAGAGCCAGCAGGGCGCAATACCGCCCCGGCGATTGCTTGCGCGGCACTGCTGGCAAGGCAATCGGGCGAAGACCCGCTGCTGCTGGTGTTACCTGCAGACCACGTGATAGGCGATGCGCTAGCGTTTACCGATAGCGTGCAGCGTGCTGAACCGCTCGCAGAGCAGGGCTATTTGGTCACCTTTGGCGTGGTGCCGACGCACCCAGAAACCGGCTACGGCTACATTGCCTGTGGCAATGCGCTGGGGGCAGGGCACCATCTGGAGGCGTTCATCGAAAAACCCGCGCTAGAGCGCGCCAAAGCATTGCTTGAGCAGGGCGATACGCTCTGGAATAGCGGTATGTTCTTGCTGCGTGCCTCCCGCTATTTGGCGGAACTTGAACGGCTTCAGCCAGACATGCTGGCCGCCTGCCAAGAAGCCGTAGCCCGCGCCCAGCGTGATTTGGATTTTCTGCGCTTGGACGAGCAGGCGTTCCAGCGCTGCCCCAGCGAATCGATCGATTACGCGGTCATGGAGCACTGCTCCCAGGCTGCCGTGGTGCCTTTGGATGCCCAATGGAGCGATATAGGCAGCTTCGATGCGCTGATGGCGACCCATACGATTGATGCAGCGGGCAATGTGGTCACCGGAGATGGGGTGTTGAGCGATACTCAGCGCTCGTTAGTGGTAGCGAACCACCGATTGGTGGCCACACTTGGCGTTGAAGACCTGATCGTGGTGGAAACCTCGGACAGTGTACTGGTGGCCCATCGCGACAAGGCGCAGGGCGTTAAGCAGCTCGTCGCGGCGCTGACCCAGGCTGGGCGCAGCGAGCCGCATACCTCGCCGCAGGTACACCGCCCTTGGGGCAGCTTTCAAGCCATGAACAGCGGCGAGCGCTACCAAGTGAAGCATATTACCGTGCGCCCTGGGGCGCGGCTTTCGCTACAGCGCCACCACCACCGCGCCGAGCACTGGGTGGTGGTCAGCGGCACGGCTAAGGTGACGCTGGATGAACGCACGTTTTTGGTCAGCGAGAACCAGTCGACTTACATCCCCATTGGCGCACTGCACCGTTTGGAGAACCCGGGCAAAATCCCGCTGGAGCTGATCGAAGTACAGTCTGGCAGTTACCTGGGCGAGGATGATATCGAGCGGTTGGATGACGTGTACGCTCGCCACAGCGATGAGTAATTGAGCGCACTTACCAGAGCCAGCTACCGGGCCGTGCCGGTGGCTGGCCTTTACTCACCGCCACCCAACCGATAATGCAGCGCACGCCTAGCCATACCACCAGCAGCGGCCAGAGCAGTGTCCCGATAAAGATCAGGCTCAGGGTAAACGTGACGATAAAGTAGAGGCTGCCGATCCAGAACGTGCGGATGAGGTAGCGGTAGTGGGCCTGTAGCCAAGGCGCTGCTTCTTTGCGATAGACATAGGCGATAATCACACCGATCAATAGCGTGACATTAGCCGTGACCAGCCCTGCTAAATAGAGGGCATAAATAATTTGCGTGGGACGCGTATCCTGTTTGGGGAGGTACTGCTCAGTCATGCCCATCCTCACTTAATAGAGACGGAAATCGTTGGCGTTAGGCAGCCCTTGCTGCTCTTCCACCACTTTGCGGTAGCGTTTGTACTCCCACTGATACTGCGCCGGATCCAGGGCAATGGAGGCTTCAACGCTGGCATTCACGCCGGTAGCTGACTCTGTATCATCAGCGCTATACACCCGCTCGTCAGCGTCTAGGAAGTGGATATCGAAGCCTTTGCCAGGAATACGCAGGGCCACACCGGTGACCACCCGTGCCTGTGTGCGCGCCACCAGCTTGGGTAACAGCGTCGCGGTATAGGAATCGCGGCCATAGAACGGCGCAAACACGCCGCTACCCCAGTCCGGCTCTTGGTCCGGCAAAATACCAATGGCCTCGCTACGTTTCAGCGCTTTGAGCAGCGCCGCCACGCCCCGTGGGTTAGTGGGCACGAGCTTTGCCCCCATGCGCTCGCGGCCATGGCGGATAATCGGCTCCAGCCCTGCGATTTTGGGCGGCTCGTACATAGCGGTAAACGGAAAGTGGCTGGAAAGCCAAAAGTTCAGCACTTCCCAGTTTCCAAAGTGAGGAGCAAGCACGATCACGCCGCGCCCCTCGGCCCGGGCGCTATCCAGCTTGTCGCGGCCATGTACCGCTAGAATGCTGGCTTCTACCTTCTCGGGCGGGGCCATCCAGGCGTGACCGAGTTCCAGCATCGTCGCGGTGGAGTGCTGTAGGCTCTGTTTGGCCAGGGATTGCCGTTGATTGGCAGGCGCGTCGGGGTAGACCACCTTCAGATTGATCTCGGTTACCTTGCGCTCGCGTTTGCTAAAGCGATACACCTGCGGGCCGACCAGAGCCGCAATGCGCCAGAGCCAGCGCACCGGCCAGCGGGAGAGCGTGCGCCATAGCGTTGCAATGGCACGGGCTTGAAAGCGCGATGCAGGGGGAGTTGCCTGTTCGGTCATGGGTTACAGTAGCCAGCTATCGACATTGGAGGGCGCGCGCTTCTCCTGCAGCCCTTTAAAGCCCTTTACGCAGCGCACGATAAACCACACGACCAACGCCAACAGCATGGGGAAGCCAACAAGAATCAGGGTAAGCAGCGTAGCGATACTGCCGTAGAGCAGGCCAATCCAGAAGGTGCGGATCTGATAGCGGTAGTGCTCATCTAGCCATACTGGACCTTTGCCGCGGTAGACATAAGCAATAATCACGCCGATTAGTGACGTAAAACCCAACACAAAGCTTGCCAGGTAGAGAGCGTAAATCACCATGGCCATGGTGGTGTCTGGGGCGGGGGAGGTCTCTTCCGACGAAGTGTGGTGGTTAACCACTTCGCCTTCCAATGGGGCGTCATCACGCATGGGCGTACCTTTTCTATTCAGTTTAATTCGAGCATCCTGCGGACACCTTCTCTGCGCGCTATGATAGCGTGGGCAGTGCGACTTATCACCCGCAGGCCACCCACGCCTAGGGTTGAGCGCTTAACGCGCTGCCGGGCGGCAGATTTCCAGCAGGTTGCCGTCGGGGTCGCGCAGGTAAATCGACTCGATGGGGCCGCTGGCACCCTGGCGGGCCACGGGGCCAAGCTCGACCTCGATGGCCAGTGCATCCAGGTGCTGCTTAAACTCGTCCAGCGGTAGCTGGCAGCGCAGGCATAAATCCAGGCTGCCCGGTGTTGGCGTGGCTGAAATGGGCGCGATATCGGTATCGGTTTGGTGCAAGCGCAGGGCCGTGTCACCCAGCATCAAGTCAACGCGCTGAGCGTCCCGATAGCGTACATCCAGGCCTAATACACGAGAGTAAAAATCCACTGCGCGACCCATATCGGTCACGGTAACCACAAGATGATCCAGACCTGAGAGCATGCCTCTTTCCTTAATACAAACGTAAAACCAGAGAATACGATGATGCGACGCTGTCCGCTATGCCACGCGCAGGAGTCTGCGCTGTACCACCAAGACCGTCGCCGTGATTACTACCAGTGTGCCACGTGTGCGCTAGTGTTTGTGCCTAGCGAGCAGCATTTAACCGCTGCCGCCGAAAAAGCCGAGTACGACCAGCACCAAAACTCGCCGCAGGATACGGGATATCGGCGCTTTTTGGGGCGTTTATTTAATCCGTTGGCAACAAAGCTAGCTCCTGGCGCAAGAGGGCTGGATTTTGGCTGCGGCCCTGGGCCAACGCTCTCGGTGATGTTTGAGGAAGCGGGCTTTGATATAGATGTGTATGACATCTTTTACGCGCCCCATGCCGCGAATCTGACTCGCCAGTATGACTTCATTACCGCCACCGAAGTAGTGGAGCACTTGGCGGCACCGGGCGAGGCGCTGAACCAGCGGGTCGCGCAACTGCTACCCGGAGGCTATCTTGGGCTGATGACCAAGCGAGTGACGAGCCAGCAAGCCTTCGCCCGCTGGCACTATATTAACGACCCAACCCACGTCTGCTTTTTTAGTGAAGCGACCTTCCGCTGGTGGGCGGCTGAACAGGGTTTAACAGTCGAATTTACTGGCAACGACGTGGTAATTTTTAGAAAACACTAATCTGCTTGCTATAAGGGCGAAAAAGCATTGACTTTGCGCCTATGGAAGCAATAATTGCGCGCCCGTTTTCTTGCCTGTTTGATGTGATGGCGTGTTAACGGCAACGATTCATCCATTGAGCAAGGTGAGGTACGCATGTCGCGGCAACTGCTGGCCATGGCGTTAGCGCCCCTACTAGGGCTGTTTATTCTTGGGATTGGCAATGGCTTTCTCGCCACGCTGATTACCGTGCGCTTAGACGCAGCAGGTGAATCGGCGACGGTGATCGGGATTGTCTCGTCAGCCTATTTCATCGGCCTGGCCCTGGGGGCCATGTTTAATGATCGCCTGTTGCTGCGCATTGGCCATATTCGTGCTTACGGCAGTTTTGCATCGCTGGTGGCCGTCACCGTGCTGTTGCAGGGGTTGTTCTTCGACCCTTGGGCGTGGTTTGCCCTGCGCCTGGTGGGCGGTTGGGCCACGGTAGGCGTCTATCTGGTCATCGAGAGCTGGCTGTTGACCGCGGGCGACCAGAAAGTGCGTGGCCGCCTGCTGGCACTGTACATGATCTCCCTTTACGCCGCTGGGGTGCTGGGGCAGCTTATGCTCGGTGTCACCAGCGCCATGGGCGACACCGCGCCCTTTATGGTGATTGGCCTGTTGGCGTCGCTCTCGGTACTGCCGATGGCGATGATTCCCCGCGTGTCGCCGCTCATCGAACACGCCGAGCCGCTACCGCCTCTCCGCTTGATTACCATGACACCCACCGGCGTGATGGGCAGTCTAGGTTCCGGCATGGTGGTGGCCGCTGCTTATACGCTGCTGCCGCTTTATCTACAGCGCATTGGTATGAGCGTAAACGAGGTAGGTCAGATGATGGCCGTGCTCGTCCTTGGCGCGATGTTGCTGCAGTACCCCATTGGCCGCTGGTCGGATCGCCATGATCGCCAAATGGTGCTGATTGGTATCAGCGCCTTCTGCGTAGTGATTTCAGCGGCCATGCTGTGGTTGCCGCTCTCCACGCCGCTGCTCGCCGTGCTGCTCTTTTTGCTGGGCGGCGGCGTCTTTGCGCTTTACCCGGTGGCCGTTAGTCATGCCGCCGACCGCGCGCCTGCCGGTGCACTGGTGCGCATGAGCCAAGGCCTTTTGTTGATTAACTCGATTGGTGCCACCATCAGCCCGCTGATGATCTCGCCGGTGATGACCGCCATGGGCGATGCTGGCTTGTTCTGGGCGTTTGGCTCACTGAGTCTATTCTTCGTGCTGTTCTTCGGCTGGCGTCGTAGTGTTCGCCCGGCACCGGTACCGGTGGCACCGTTTACGGCCACTGCGCCGATGACCGCCGCAGGTGCTGAGCTGGTGGTGACCGAGGAGCTGGTACAAGGGGCGCTTGAGCACGAGCACCTGGAAGACCTGTCTGACGTTGTGCCTGAGGTCGACGTGGCCGAACCCGTAGTAGGGCCGCCTCAGGAAGACGAGAGCCATATTACCTATTACGACGATGTAGAAACCGAGGTGCGTCGGTAGGTGAACTGCAATATCGAGTAAGGTGAGACCTTGGGCTAATGGTGTGGCGAAAGTAGGGAAACTACTATCAGCGATAGTGTTTTTACTATTTCACCGCATTTGCCTGGGGTTTTGCCATGAATTATTACGCCGCGCCGGTCCGAGATCTGCGCTTTGTGCTCGAAGAGATGTTAGCGCACCGCTCCTTGGCGTTGCCGGGGTTTGAAGAGGCGACGCCTGATCTCGTCGAGGCTGTGCTGGAAGAGGCTGCGAAACTGGCGGGCGATGTCTGGGGCCCGCTCAACAGCACGGGCGACCGCCAGGGGGCTAAGCGCCATACTGATGGCAGCGTCACCACTCCTGAAGGCTTTGCCGCCGCCTATCAAGCGTATGTGGAGGGCGGCTGGAACGGTATTGGCGTGTCTGAAGAGCTGGGCGGGCAGAACCTACCCGAAGTGGTTGCCAGTGCGGTGCAGGAGATGCTCCACGGCGCGAACATGGCGTTAGGGCTATGCCCGATGCTCACCGCCGGTGCCATCGAGGCGCTGGCCCATCACGGCAGCGATGCCTTAAAAGCGACCTACCTGCCCAAGCTGGTTGAGGGCTCCTGGACCGGCACCATGAACCTCACCGAACCCCAGGCGGGGTCGGACCTCTCCAAAGTGCGCACCAAAGCCGTTCCGGAAGGCGATCACTACCGCATCAGCGGCCAAAAAATCTACATCACCTGGGGCGAGCACGACGCTGCCGAGAACATCATTCACCTCGTCCTTGCCCGCAAGCCCGATGCCCCGGAAGGTAATAAGGGTATTTCGCTGTTCCTGGTTCCCAAATTTCTGGTGAACGACGATGGCTCGCTTGGCGAGCGTAACGACGTCACCTGCGCCTCCATCGAGCACAAGCTCGGCATTCACGGCTCGCCCACTTGCACGCTGAGCTTTGGGGAAAACGGCGGTGCCGTAGGCTATCTGGTGGGGGAGGAGGGGCGCGGGCTCAACCACATGTTCACCATGATGAACGAGGCGCGCCATAAGGTCGGGATCCAAGGGATTGGCGTGGCCGAACGCGCCTGCCAGCACGCCTTGGCCTACGCGAATGACCGCACTCAGGGCCGCTCCCCCAAACAGCGGGGCGGCAGCGAGTGCACCATTAGCGATCACTTTGACGTGCGCCGGATGCTGCTCTCCATGCGTGCCCGTACCGATGCGCTGCGTGCCCTGGCGCTCTACTGTGCCGGGCAGTTAGATATCGCTCGCCGCGCAGAGAGCGACGCCGAACGCCAAGCCGCTCAGGCCTGCGCCGATGTTCTGATCCCGATTGTGAAGAGTTTCTCGACCGACCAAGCGGTGGATATCGCCTCCATGGGCGTGCAGGTACACGGCGGCATGGGCTACGTGGAAGAGACCGGCGCGGCCCAGCTATTGCGGGATGCGCGCATTGCGCCTATCTATGAAGGCACCAACGGCATTCAAGCGCTGGACTTGGCCGGCCGAAAACTGCAGCGAGACGGCGGTGCGGCACTCTCTGCGCTGATCGATGACGTGCATAAAACGGCCGAAGCGCTGCGGGGTGAAGCGTCGCTGGCCAGCATGGGCAGTGCGCTTGCGGCGGGCGCTGACGACCTGCGCGCCGCCATGGCCTTGGTACTGGAGCAGGGCAGCGACCCTGAACACGGTCCCGATGCCGTACAGGCGTACGCCACGCCGCTGTTGAACCTTGCCGGGCACGTACTGTGCGCTTGGCAAATGGGCATTGCAGCGCTGCATGCCCAACAGGCTGTAGACGGCGGCAGCGATGAGCCTTTTTACCGCACCAAACTGTGCAGCGCCGAGTTTGCCATTCACCAATGGCTGCCGGTTGGCCGCGCCCAGCGTGCCGTGGTCGAGGCCGGCTGGCACTGTTTTGGCCAGTTTGATAGCGCCGCCTACTAACGTCCCCGCCGCCTTAAGGGCGGCGGTATTCGTTATAAGTGTCCGATAATAAAACGTCCTATAACAACAGCGAGAGTGCAGGAACCGATCATGACCTCCATCTTTGAACAAGACTTACCGCCAACCGCTGCCAACCATGTGCCGCTCTCGCCGCTCACCTTTATCGAGCGCTCGGCGGCCATCTATCCCGATTATCCGGCTGTGGTGCATGGCACGACGCGCCGCACCTGGGCCGAGACCTGGACACGCTGCCGCCAGCTAGCCTCAGCGCTGGAAAAGCGCGACATTCAACCTGGGCAAACGGTGGCCGCCATGCTGCCCAATATTCCCGCGATGTTCGAGGCTCACTTCGGCGTGCCGCTGGCGGGCTGCGTGCTGAATACGCTCAATATTCGCCTCGATGCCGACGCCATTAGCTATATGCTGGCCCACGGCGAAGCCAAGGTGATTCTGGTAGACCCTGAGTTTGCCGAGGTGATTCAAGCGGCGGTTGCCAAGTTGGAAAGCAAGCCGCTGATTATCGATGTGGCCGACCCGGAATTTTTGGGCGAGACCCAAGGCATTGGCGAGCTGGAGTACGAAGCGCTACTGGCCGAGGGCGACCCTGATTACGCCTACCGGCTGCCCAGCGACGAGTGGCAGGCGATTTCGCTGAACTACACCTCCGGCACCACTGGCAAGCCCAAGGGCGTGGTGTATCACCATCGCGGTGCCTACCTGAACGCGGTGAGCAACATTCTCGAGTGGGCCATGCCCCACCACCCGGTGTATCTGTGGACGCTGCCGATGTTCCACTGCAACGGCTGGTGCTTCCCCTGGACCATTGCCGCCAATGCGGGCGTTAGCGTGTGCCTGCGCAAGGTGGATCCCAAACGCATCACCGACCTGATCGCCGAAGAGGGCGTCACCCACTTCAGCGGCGCGCCGATTGTGCTCAATGGGTTGGTGAACCTACCGGCCGATCAAAAGCGGGTGTTTGATCATCCGGTAAAAGTGACCACCGCCGGTGCCGCGCCGCCCGCCTCGGTGATTGCAGGGGTGGAAAAGCTGGGCATCGAAGTGACCCACGTTTACGGGCTTACCGAGGTGTACGGCCCGGTCACGGTATGTGCTTGGCGCGAGGCGTGGAACGAGCTGCCACTGGAGACCCGTGCCAAAATCAAGGCCCGCCAAGGGGTGCGCTACCACATGCTGGAAGCGCTCTGCGTCGCCGATCCAGTCACGCTGGAACCCGTTGCCAAGGATGGTCAAACCATCGGCGAAATCCTGATGCGCGGCAACAACGTGATGAAGGGGTATCTCAAAAACGCCGAGGCGACGGAAAAAGCGCTGGAGGGCGGCTGGTACCATACCGGTGATTTAGCGGTATGGCATGCCGATGGCTATATCGAGATTAAGGACCGCTCGAAAGATATCATCATTTCCGGCGGTGAAAATATCTCCACCATCGAAGTGGAAGATGCCATTTACAGCCATCCAGCGGTTGAAGAGGCGGCGGTCGTCGCGAAGCCGGATGAAAAGTGGGGCGAAACGCCCTGCGCGTTCGTCAAACTAAAAATTGGCTACGGCGAGGTCACCGAGGCGGATATTATCGCCCACTGCCGTAAGCATCTCGCGAGCTTTAAGGTGCCCAAAACGGTGATTTTTAGCGAACTGCCCAAAACGTCTACGGGCAAAATTCAAAAATTCGTGCTGCGCGAAGAAGCCAAACAGCACCAGTCAGGGGAACAGCAATGAGCGAACAGCGGATTGGCGTGGTAGGCGCAGGCACCATGGGGCAGGGGATTGCTCAAGTGGTGGCCGCCAGTGGCTTTAACGTACAGCTGTACGATGTCGCCGACGAGCAGCTCACCCACGCCAAAGGAGCCATCGATAAAGGGCTTGAGAAGCTTGTTGCCAAAGAGAAGATGACCGCAGAGGGCAAGCAAGAAGCACTCGCTCGACTCTCTACCACCACGGCGCTAGATGCGCTGAGCGACTGCAGCGTGATTATCGAGGCAGCCCCTGAACAGCCTGCGCTGAAAGAGAAGCTGTTTCGGGATATTAGCCATTTAAGTAGCGACGCTATTTTGGCGTCGAACACGTCGTCTCTATCACTGACTCGGCTGGCGGCGGTCTGCGAGCGCCCTGAGCGGGTGGTAGGCATGCACTTCTTCAACCCGGTGCCGGTACTCAAGTTGGTCGAGGTGATCCGCGCCGAGCAGACCTCGGATGCCACCGTAGAGCGCATCGAAGCGCTGACCAAGGCGCTGGGCAAAACCGCTGTGCCGGTGGGCGATGCGCCGGGTTTTGCCGTGAACCGTTTGCTGGTGCCGATGATCAATGAGGCCGCGTTTATCGTGCAGGAAGGCACCGCGACGCCGGAAGCCATCGATGAGGCCATGAAGCTGGGTGCTGCCCACCCGATGGGGCCGCTGGCGCTGGCGGATTTGATCGGCCTAGATGTATGCCTCGCGATTATGGAGGTGCTGCAGGAAGGTTTTGGCGATCCCAAGTACCGCCCCTGCCCGCTGCTCAAGCGCATGGTGGCCGCAGGCTATCTGGGCCGCAAGAGTGGCCGTGGGTTCTATATCTACGAATAGCAGGCTGCGAGCTTAGGGGGGGGCGACAAAAGAAGTGATTGCCACCCAACCAAGCGTTCGCTAGGGTTGAGTGGTAACCACTTCTACGCGCAATAACAATTAAGGAGCCGCCATGAGCGACGCAGTGATCGAGAAGGTTGATAACGATGGCGTGGTACGCCTGACCATTAATCGTCCCAAAGCCTTGAACGCGCTGAACAGCGAAGTGCTCAGCGCTTTGGAAGCGTATTTAGTCGAGCTTGAAGCGCACCCCAACCTGCGGGCGGTATTGATTACCGGTGCTGGGGAAAAATCCTTTGTGGCCGGGGCAGATATCACCGAAATGCGGGATAAAACCCCCGAAGAGGCCCGCGCATTTGCCAGCCAAGCGTTACGTACCATCAAGCGACTTGAAACGCTGCCCGTGCCGGTGGTCGCGCTGGTGAACGGGTTTTGCCTTGGCGGCGGCTGCGAACTGGCGCTGGCCTGCGACTGGGCCGTCGCCAGCGACAACGCGGTCTTCGGCCAGCCGGAAGTCCTGTTAGGTGTCATTCCTGGCTTTGGCGGTACCCAGCGTTTGCCGCGCCGAGTCGGCCCCGCCATGGCGATTGATTTGGTCACCACCGGGCGCAAAATCGATGCCCAGGAAGCGCTGCGCATTGGCCTGGTCAACCGGGTAATGCCCCAGGCCGAGCTTGAGAGCTATGTTGAAGAGCTTACCAAGCAGCTGAAGGGTAACGGGCCGCAGTCGGTACGCGGCGCCAAGCAGGCCGTGCATGACGGCATGGATCAGGACCTCGATAGCGCCCTGGCGCTGGAAACCAGCCTGTTCGCCTTCTGCTTTGCAGGCCAGGAGCAGAAAGAGGGCATGAGCGCCTTTGTCGAGAAGCGCAAACCCAATTTCTAAGCTCTCTTTTTTCTAAGCTCTCTTTTTTCGAGTTTTACTTATTTGAGGGGTGGCGCACGCGTCACCCCTTATTTTATTCTCAGGCTTACTATTTCTTACTATGCCGGAGTGACCGCGATGCAGTGGGCCGCCTTTCTTCTTGCCGCGCTGGGGTTTGCCTATTTACCCGGGCCTGCGATGTTATACACCGCAGCACAAACGCTGGGACGTGGCCGACGGGCGGGCTGGTTGGCGGTGGCTGGGGTGCATCTTGGTTGCTATGTGCATGTTATCGCCGCCGCACTGGGGTTAGCGCTGCTGTTTGCGGCCATTCCACCTGCCTATCTCGCGATGAAAATCATCGGTGGACTCTATTTGCTCTGGATGGGCGTGCGTTTATGGCAACAAGGCATTCGCACGAGCAGTGACGAACTCCCGCTCGCTTCAACCAAGCGGGTACTGCGCGATAGCTTTCTGGTGGAAGTGCTTAACCCTAAAACGGCGCTTTTCTTCGTGGCGTTTCTGCCGCAATTTGTGCAGCCCGATATTGCCATGCCGGTCGCATGGCAATTGCTTTGGTTAGGCATTGCCACCAACGTGCTGTTCTCGTCAGCGGATGTGGTGGTGGTGCTATTGGCCAGCCCGCTTCGCGCATGGCTGCAAACGTCTCATGGCTCTTCCCGGTTGATTCAACGGATTGGCGGAGGCGTATTAATGGGGCTCGGAGGTAATACACTGGTGCAGGCAGCAAGATAGGGCTAGCTAATTTTATTTTCACCATAAGGAGCGCGGCATGTTTGATCTATATATCGCCAATAAGAACTACTCTTCCTGGTCGCTGCGCCCTTGGGTGCTGCTGAAAGCGCTGGAAATTCCCTTTAATGAGCATCTGATGCCCTTTGAAGGTGGCTTTGGGGATAGCTACACCACGTTCAAGCGCTTTTCGCCGTCCGGCTTGGTGCCGTGCCTAGTGGATAACGATCACAATGTCGCCGTGTGGGACTCGCTGGCGATTGTAGAGTACGTGGCGGAAACACACCCGAACGTATGGCCGCAAGAGCGTGAGGCACGGGCCTGGGCGCGCTCCGCCAGTGCCGAGATGCATAGCAGCTTTGGTGCGTTGCGGGATGAGTGTTCCATGAACTGTGGCGTCCGCGTGGCGATGAACGAGCTTTCCCCAGGGCTGAAAAGCAATATGGCACGGTTAGATGCGCTGTGGCAGGAGGGGCTTGCGCGTTTTGGCGGCCCGTTTCTAGCAGGAGACCGCTTCACTGCGGTGGATGCGTTTTATGCCCCCGTGGCGTTTCGTATACAAACCTTCAACTTGACGCTGAGTGAAGTCTCCCTTGCTTATGTGCAGCGCCTGTTAGACCTACCCGCCATGCAAGATTGGTATGCCGCTGCGTTGAAAGAGACATGGCGTGAGCCGATGCATGAAGCAGAAACAGTGAAGTATGCCACTCTGTTGAGCGACGAACGCGCGATAGGCTAGTGCGTAGTGCGTGGATGGCTGCGCGATGATCACTCAAATCCGCTACACTGGCGCGCATATCATTAGAGAATGTTGAGATTCATGTTATGGCGCTAAGTGCTACCCCCTACAAAGTCGACGTTAACCTGACTGACCTGGATCGCAACGTCTATGAAACGTTGCGTTTCACGGTGGCCCGCCATCCCTCTGAAACGGAAGAGCGGCTGTGCGCGCGGCTGATCGCTTATATTCTCTGGTACAGCGAATCGCTGGCATTCGGGCGTGGGCTGTCCAATGTGGATGAGCCCGCCTTGTGGGAAAAAAGCCTGGATGGCCGAGTGCTGCACTGGATAGAGGTCGGTTTGCCCGACGCCGAGCGCTTAACCTGGTGTTCGCGCCGCGCTGAGCGGGTCTCGCTGCTGGCGTATGGCCGCGTGGATATTTGGGAAAGCAAAGTGCTGCCCGCCGTCGCTTCCTTGAAAAATGTGCACGTCGCTGGATTGCCGCAAGAGGCGCTGGCCACCGTGGCAGCAGGCCTACCGAGGGCGATTAACTGGGCCGTCATGATTAGTGACGGTTCGCTGTTTATCACTGATGAAAACGGCCAGCACGAGATCACCCCGCAGTGGCTATTACGGGAGCGATAGGTATTCATGTGCTAGCGTTAAATAACGGACTGGTTGCCAGTTCGTTATAACAAGGAAGTACCTCAGGGTGGGTAGGCATTGCGTGTGACATGCATAACAGAAAGTAGCTTGCTATCTATTTGCATGATTACATACAATCAACAATGTTTGCCCCTCCCCCGAGTATGTTTTGTCTACCTGCCCAGCTCTCAACTCTAGGAATGAGCTATGACGCCGTCTGTTTACTATCGCAAAACCCAAGCCCCGGCAGCTTTTTTATGTAAAGCCGTGCTGCTGTTTGTACTACCGTTCAGCCTGCTGCCCGCTATCGCGTCCGCCGACGATAGTGCGCTTTCCATTAAGCATGCAAACGATGGACTTGCCAGCAGTGATGATGGCCACTTTACCAGTGGCTTCGAGTTGAATTGGATGTTTACCCCCGAACCACAAAGCTGGCCCCAGCGTTTAGCGGCTGCGTTGCCGGATAGTATCATCAGTCAAGCTGATCGCGCCTCCTACCGCCTAGTGCATCAAATTTATACGCCTAATGTGATTGAGCGCCGCGAGCTGATTGAGGATGACCGCCCTTACGCGGGGTTAGTGTATGGCGGTGTGTCGCTTTATGAAGATAAGCCGATGGGCCGTTGGCAGCAGGCCACCGACCTGCATTTGGATGTTGGCTTGGTAGGCCCTTCCTCCCAGGCGGATAGCATTCAGCGGGAGGTTCACCGTGTTACCGATAGTGACCGGCCGCGCGGTTGGCAAAACCAATTGGGCGATGAGGCAATCGTCAACCTGACCATGCGCCGCCAGTGGTGGTATGACACGCCTCTGGCAAGTAAACAGTTTTCCCACGGCCCCGGTGTCGGGATGGCGCTTGGCAACCTGTATACCTATGCCAGCGCTGGTTACAGCGTTCGTTGGGGCGACGATGCCCAGGGTATTCCTACGTTAACGCCTAATCCTGGCAGCCGCCATCAGCTAAATGGCAGCAGTGGCTGGCAGTGGTACCTGTTCGCAAACGTGGAGGGATATTACATGGCACAGAACCTGACGCTGGATGGCAACACCTTTAGAAATAGTCACTCAGTAGACCGTAACGAGTGGGTGGCTGATGTTTCTACCGGGCTGGCATTGGCTTGGGAAGAGTGGCAGGTAACCTTCGCAGCCGTGCAGCGCACCCGCGAGTTCGATGGCCAGGATGAACAGGATAAATTTGGTGCGTTGACGCTTACCAAGCAATTTTAATTTTTGATGAAGCCTAAATCCAGCGGATAGCATCGCACCCAGGCACTATGGTTGCTACCTTGGGTGGTGGAAGGCATCTGTCTTTCGTCACTCAGGGGTGAGCGCCAATGGAAATGGTCTTTTTTAGCGGTTGGGAAAGTTTGGCCCGTACCCTGGTGGTGGGGTTACTTGCCTACACGGTGCTGATCGTGTTTTTACGTATCTCGGGTAATCGCACGCTATCCAAAATGAACGCCTTTGATCTTATTGTGACCGTGGCTTTGGGTTCTACGCTTGCCACCGTACTGCTATCGAAAGACGTGGCGTTGGCAGAGGGTGCGCTGGCACTAGGGCTGTTGATTTCCCTGCAGTTCATCATTACGTGGCTGAGCGTGCGTGTCAGCTGGGTAAAGCGGCTCGTCACGGGGGAACCGATACTGCTGCTGTATGACGGGGAGTTATTGCAAGCGTCGCTAAGGAAGGCGAGGGTAACGCAGGATGAAGTGCGTTCTGCCGTACGCAGCAGCGGGCTTTTACGTTTAGAGGCTGCTCAGGCGGTGGTGCTGGAAACCGACGGTTCGCTAAGTGTGGTAAAGCGCGGGGAAGGAAAAGGTGAATCCAGCTTAGCAGGGGTGGGCGGCCCTTAAAGCGCAGGCTTCACCTGCTGGCCGTTCACGGGCAGCGAGCACAGTGGTAATCTTCGCCCCTTTCTTAACGCGTAAGGGCGACCTGTGAACATTAAAGCTGACCTCTCGATTCTAGATATTATTGGCCACCTGCTCATCTGGGTGTTGCTCACCATTATTACCTTTGGCATTGCGCTGTTTTTCTTTCCTTACTCCTTCGCTCGCTTCGTGATCAACCGCACCAGCGTGGTGGATAACGCAACCGGCGTAGAGCGGAAAATGGTTTGCGATATCAATATCTTCAGCAATGTTGGCCATATTATTCTGTGGATGGTGATCTCATTTCTGACCCTGGGGCTTGGCTATATTTTCTACTTTTACCGGGTGTGGAACTACGCGTTGAATAACTCTCGCCTGCAGTAATGTCAGCCCCCTCGCAAGCGAAGAGCCCCTTGCACTGCCTGCCGACCTTCGGCAGGCAGTTATTTTTTGAGAAATATTTGCATTAACGCATCTTCCTGTCCGACTCAACTCACCTTTCGCCTCCGTTGACATCCTTTGTATAGCCTCCTATATTTTCGCGAATAAAAATTACTATCATTAACATTAATATTCGCTCTGGGATCTTTCACGATGAAACCTGTACCTACCTTTCGCCTGCGCACGCTGAGCGTCGCGGTTGCCTTAGCCTCGGCTGCTGCTGTGCCGGTAGTTTATGCACAAGAGAGCAGCGTCAATCTTGAAACCGTTGAAGTCACCGCTGAATCGGCGGGTCTTTACGGATACAGCGATGCTGAGCGTGAGCCGTCTGTAGGCAAGTTGGATGTGCCGCTGGCCGAGCAGCCCTACTCCATGTCAGTGATTGACCAAGAATTTATTCAGGATAGCGGTGCCAAAAACATTCAGGATGCGCTGCTGTATACCCCCGGCGTGTATGCGGGCAACTTTGGATTCGACACTCGTGGCGACAGCGCTAAAGTGCGCGGGCTAGATGCAGGCCGCTATTTGGATGGTTTGCGCCAAGTGTATGGCTCCTACAACACCGTGCGCACCAACGTCTACGCGCTGGAGAGTGTGGAGGTGTTACGCGGGCCATCTTCCATGCTGTATGGCCAAGCTGATTTGGGCGGCATCATCAACGGCGTCTCTAAACTACCCCAAGAGGAGCGCAGCGGTGAGGTTTGGGCGCAGTACGGCTCCTACGACCGCAAGCAGCTGGCGTTGGACGTGACCGGGGCGGCCGATGAAGAGGGCGAGTTTCTTTATCGCCTCGTGGCGTTAACCCGTGACAGCGACACCCAGGTGGATCATGTGGAAGATGATGGCTATCTGTTTGCACCGTCGTTTACATGGCGCCCAAGCGACGCCACCAACATTACGCTGCTACTGAACCGCCAGGAAAACAAAGGCCAGGTATCGGCGCAGTTCCTTCCCCAGGCAGGCACGTTAGCGCCGGGTTCATTAGGCTTTATTGGCTCTGAGCGATTTGTTGGCGAGCCGGGTTGGGACCGCTACGACCGGGAAAAGACCGAAACAACGCTGTTTGTCGATCACCAGCTCAACGACAGCTGGGCGTTTGCTGCCACCGCCCGCTATACCGATTCCAGCACGGAAACCCGCGAGCACTGGATCGATATTCCCAGCGTCCCCGATGCTGAGGGTAACGTCAACCGCACCATCTTCACTGCAGATGCCGAAACACGCATTCTCAATATGGATGCGCGCCTGGAAGGCGAGTTTGCGCTCGGCAATACCCAACATACGCTGGTGGCGGGTATTGACCGTCAGGACGCTCGCTGGTCTCAGGATAACTATAGTTCGGTGGCCAGTGGTGGCGGGCAGTTCAACGTCTATAACCCTCAGTATGGCAATCTTCAGCTGGATTCGCTGAACCCCACTGACCGCCCGGATAATGAGATTGAACAAGTCGGCGTGTATCTGGCGGATCATATCGAAGTAGGCCCTGTGGTCGTCTCAGCGGGCCTGCGCCGTGACTGGGCAGAGAACCGCACGCTGGCGCTATCTGGCCCAGATACGGTCAGTGATGAAGGTGAGACCACCGGCCGGCTGGGGCTGATGTACCGCTTTGATAACGGCTTCTCACCCTATGTCAGCTACTCCGAAGCGTTCGCCATGAACCTGGGTAACGACGGCACAGCTAACCCAAGCCCCTTGAAGCCCACCACCGGCGACCAGGAGGAGATTGGCTTTAAGTACGTATCTCCAGATCAATCCCTGGCCGTGAGCGCGGCCTACTTTGATATTACTCAGCAAAACCGCATTAGCGACGGCGTTACTCCAGGCGGCGTCGAGCAAGTGGGTGCCGTGGTCGATGGCTGGGAGCTACAGGTAAATAAGCGCTGGCAGCAGTTTGAAACCCAAGTCGCGTATACCAACTTGAACGCCACTAACGACGGTACCGGTATTCGCTTGCCGTATGTGGCTGAAGAGCAGGCTTCCTGGTGGAACCGCCTGTATGTTGGTAATAACTGGCGTATTGGGGCGGGCGTTCGTTATGTCGGCGACAACGTTGGCTCTGGCGGCGCGCCGGTAGTGCCTTCCAGCACGCTGTATGATGCGATGGTGGGTTACACCCTGGGTGAGTGGGACTTCTCCGTAGACTTGAAAAACGCCACTGATGAAGAGTATGTCTCCTGGTGCCGCTATGACGGCGGTGACTGTGGCTACGGCGACCGTCGCAGCGTTACGGCCAACGTGCGCTATCAGTTTTAACGCATCATGATATAACAAACGGGGCCTGCGATGAGCAGGCCCCGTTTGGTTAATGGGACTCAATGCGTGAGCGGCGTTAGTGCGGCTGCTTGACCAGTGGCTTCACCAAACGCCGCACGATTGGGGCGACCAAGTTGATCACCGGCAGCGCGACGGCAAAGGCAAACAGCCACGCCTTGAGCCAAATCACTACAATCCCTTCCACAAGCCCCACGTTATACAGCGTGATCACCAGCGACATAATGCATGACATAAACAGTGCCATCAGGCATGAAAATATCAGCTGGGCGTATTTCGGATCGAACATCGTACGTTTTCCTAATACGCGAATTAACGCTTATCTTCGGTTTTTTCAGTAAAGTCACTGGCGTCGTGGCGCTCGTGAAGCTGCTCGCTGGGCTCTCCCCAAGTGCGGTTCACCATGCGGCCCCGCTGCACCGCAGGGCGGGCATCAATCTCTTCGGTCCAGCGCAGCACGTTGGTGTAGGTGTGTGCCTCGAGGAACTCAGCAGCCTCATACACGCGGTTTTTCACCAGCGCGCCGTACCAGGGGTGAATCGCTATATCGGCAATGGTGTACTCATCGCCTGCCATAAAGCGGTTGTCGGCCAAGTGACGATCCAGTACGTCTAGCTGACGTTTGACTTCCATGGTGTAGCGGTCAATCGGGTACTGGTGCTTCTCTGGCGCGTAGGCGTAGAAGTGACCAAAGCCGCCGCCCAGTATGGGAGCGCTGCCCATTTGCCAGAACAGCCAAGAGAGGCACTCGGTGCGTTTGGCCGGGTCTGTAGGCAGAAATTCACCGAATTTCTCGGCGAGATAGAGCAAAATAGCCCCTGACTCAAACACCCGTTGGGGCGGGTTCATACTGTGATCCACCAGCACCGGGATCTTGGAGTTAGGGTTAGCCTCAACGAAGCCGCTGCCAAACTGGTCGCCTTCGCCGATTTGAATCAGGTGCGCATCGTACTCGGCTGCCTCAATACCTTTTTCCAGCAGCTCTTCTAGCATTACCGTGACTTTCACACCGTTGGGCGTGGCGAGGGAGTAGAGCTGTAGCGGATGTTTGCCTACCGGCAGCGCTTTATCATGGGTGGCGCCCGCTACCGGACGATTGATGTTTGCAAACTTACCGCCGTTGCCCGGCTCCCATTTCCATACGCTCGGTGGTGTATAGGTCGTATCGGTCATCATAGCCTCGCTGTTCATCAGGTAAGAAAAAAACAGTGCAATCGCCTAGCCTAGCTTACTGAGTTATCCCTACTTTATGGGGACGTAACCTTCACGGCCACCCGTGGCATGAGCATGTGCGCGGTAAGCAATCGTTTCAATCGACATTGAGTCTCTCCTGTTTATGGGGCTCAGTCGTTATGGTTGGATAGTGACTGGTACATCAGGTTAATTACGCATTCGCTATTAATTTAGTGCGGCTTTATTTTGTGCGCAAGCTAGATGATCAGAAAGTTTGTAGTGCCACGGACGAGAGTCGCACTACTTGGCTTTTTGCAGGCTATCGCGCAGTTGAACCAAATCCTCTTTCAACTGCGTTAAGGCCTCCATAGACTTCTCGCTGGCATTCACCATACAACTGGGAATATGACGCGCCTGCTCGCGCAGGGAACGGCCTTTATCGGTCAGAAATAGCTCCACCACGCGCTCATCTTGCACGCTACGCTGGCGGCGCAATAGCTGGTCGGCTTCTAAACGCTTTAGGAGAGGAGTCAGCGAGCCAGGGTCTGTCAGTAAGCGCTTACTGAGCGTCCCTACAGTAATGCCATCTTCTTGCCAAAGTACCAGCATGACTAGGTATTGCGGGTAAGTAAGCCCTAACTTTTTCAAAAGCGGTTTATAAACTTTTGTCATCATCAACGATGTTGAATAGAGGGCGAAGCAGAGCTGATGGTCTAGCTCTAGTTCGCTGCAAGTGTCTAACGCAGGCATGTGGACTCCAGGACAGGATGCATATCGGGTAATGTAGCGCGCTAGGCGGTGAGTGGCTATCCCTAGACGTTGGTCGTAAGTTGGCAGTTTTGCTTTGACACCCAGCCGAATGGTCACTAGCCTTCGCTTATTGGATGTTACCGGTAACACTACGGCGTAACAGGCGCGATAGCACGGCAGCGTTCATAACCGCTTAGCAATTAGCAGTTCAGCACTCAACAACAATGAATGTTTGGAGATAACGTCATGACAGCGATTTGGCGCAACACGCTTACCTTAGTTGGTGCAACCACCCTTACTTTTGGCATGGCGCATGCCCAAAGCCCCGAGCTTTCCGACCCGCCGGCCATTGAAGGGGATGTCGTGGCGGACCACGGTAGCCATACGCTTCGCATGGGCATTGGCCTTTCTGAAACCTCTCCGCAGTTTCTCTCTAGCCAATACTTTGGCGAGATTCTAGAGCAGCGTACCGAAGGCCGTATCACGGTCAACGTGTTCCCCAACAGCCAGTTGGGCGACGATGTTCAGATGATGGAAATGCTGCAGACCGGCACGCTGGATATGACGTACCCATCTAGCTCCGCAACCACAGGCTATGTGCAAGCGCTGTCGGCGTTCGACCTACCGTTCCTGCTGCCCAGCCGTGAAGCCGCCATTGCAGTGATGCAGAGTGACGTTGCTCAAGAAATGCTGGATGGCTTTGAAGGCACTGGCTTAAAGGCGCTCACTTTCTCTGAAAACGGCTACCGCCAGCTCTCTAACAGCGCGCGCCCCGTTGAAACGCCAGAAGATGTCGCAGGCCAGGATGTTCGCGGTTTGAGCGTACGTACCATGCAGAACCCGGTGCACCTGGCGATTTGGGAAGCATTAGGTGCTAACCCCACGCCGATGGCGTTTGGTGAGCTGTTCTCTGCCCTAGAGCAGGGCGTGGTCGATGGCCAGGAAAACCCCTGGAGCACCATCCTGACCTCTAACTTCAACGAAGTTCAGGATTACGGCACCGAAACCCGCCACGTCTACACACCGTTCATCATGATGCTTTCCGAGCGTACCTGGGACCGTATGGCACCCGAGTACCAAGAGCTGGTGCTGGAAGCCGCGCGTCAATCCGCCGAGTACGAAATTCAACTCTCTGCTGAGTATGACGACTGGTCCCGTGAGCAGTTAGAAGCCCGCGGTATGCAGATCACTCGCTTGAGCGATGAGCAACTGGCCGCGTTCCAAGACGCCGTGCAGCCCGTTTATGAAGAGTGGGCGCCGCGCATTGGCGAAGATCTGATCGCTGAAATTCAACAGATCGTTGAAGATGCTAGCAACTAATACGCACCATTAAGCGCGCCATCGGGCAGGCCATTGTGCCTGCCCGACTTGTCAGTGCCCCTGGAGTTCTTATGACATCCTCCTCAACACCTCCCAACGCTGAATCCTCTTTGAGAGCGCCTACGATTGAAGATCCGTCGGTCTATTTAGACGACCCCAATCGCAAGCTGCTGGAAATTGATACTGAAACGCGTCAAGGCCCCGCGCTGTTTCGCTGGTTAACGCTTGGCATGGAGTATTTGATCGGCGCCATTTTAGTGGCGCTGATTGTGGCGGTGTCCAGCAATGTGGTGGGCCGTTCGCTATTTAACCACTCGCTGCCCTGGGTCGATGAGCTGGCGCGCATGCTGTTTATTTGGCTGGTATTTATTGGTGCGGCCGCTGCGTTTGCTCGCTATGAGCATATTGCTGTGGACGCACTGGTGCGGCGTTTGCCGCTACGTCTAGCGCATATGCTCTACTGCCTGCAGCACTTGATTATTACTGGCCTGATGTTGGTCATGGTATTTGGCGGCTATCAAGTGCTGTCACGCTCCAGCGGTCGCTCGGCCATCATGGGCGTGCCGCTCAGCCTTGTGAGTCTTTCCCTCGTGCTATGCGTTGCCTTCATTGCCGCCGTGTCACTGTGGCGGGTATGGATGAGCGTGCGCGTGATTGTTCAACCACACGGCCAGTCGGCTGAATCGCAAGGGGAGTGATCACCATGCTGTGGATTTTCCTAGCTATTTTATTAGTATCGATTGTGATCGGCTTGCCCATCGCGTTTGGTTTGGGGGTGGCTGCGCTGGTCATGGCGGTACTCTCTGATATTCCGCTCTCTATTATGATCGAGCAGTCCATCCGTGGGGTGAACAGTTTTCCGCTGCTGGCCATTCCGTTCTTTATTCTAGTCGGTGAAGTAATGAGTAACGGCGGCATTGCACGCCGTTTGATGGAGCTTGCCGGTGCGCTGGTCGGTTTTATGCGTGGCGGCCTTGGCCAGGTAGCGATTACTGGCTCCATGTTCTTTGGCGGCATTAGTGGCTCGGCGGTGGCCGATACGGCGGCCACTGGCTCCATGATGATTCCTTCCATGAAGCAGCAGGGCTATACCGCGGCCAACGCCACGGCCATCAATACGGTCTCATCGGTGATCGGGATTATTATTCCGCCTTCTATTCCGCTGATTCTGTACGGCATCGTCACTGAAACCTCCATCAGCCGCCTGTTCATTTCCGGTATTGTGCCTGGGCTACTGATTGGCGCTGCCCTGATGGTCACCACCTATATTCTGGCCAATAAGCAGGGAGGCGGCGTGCGCCAGTTCCGCTGGGACGTGCTGTGGAAAGCCTTTAAAGACGCCTGGCTGGCCCTGGTGTTACCGGTGATTGTCATTGGCGGTATTATTGGCGGCGTGTTCACCGCCACAGAAGCGGCGGTCGCGGCACTGCTTTACTCGCTGGCGATTTCACTGCTGGTTTACCGCGAGTTCAAGCTCAGCGAACTCATGGGCATGCTGATTCGTACCGCCAGGCTGACCGGGATGGTAATGATGCTGTTGGCCTTTGCCACCGTTATTGCGTGGTTCTTGACCATCAATATGGTTCCGCAAACGTTGGTACGTCAGGTACAGGCGATTACCCAGGAGCCGTTCCTTCTGCTGCTGATTGTGGCGGCACTGTTGCTGCTGGTGGGCTTTGTAATGGACCTCACGCCGGCCATGGTGATCATGGCGCCGATGCTGGCACCTATCGTCACATCGGTCGGCGTGGATGCCGCTTACTTTGGCGTACTTATGGCCTTCATTCTGGGGATTGGGCTACTCACGCCGCCGGTGGGCACCTGTCTTTACGTGGGCTGTGGCGTGGGTAAAGTCTCCATGGAGTCTTTGGTCAAGGCCATGTTGCCTTATTATGCCGCGCTGCTTGTGGTGCTGGTGCTGCTCATCGCCTTCCCAAGCATCGTGACTTGGTTGCCCGACCTCACCGCCGTGCGCGGTAACTGATAGGAGCCGCGTGTGACGACTGATTCAAATCATAACGGCTCATATCGCATTCTCGTCATGGGGGTGTCAGGTTCGGGGAAGTCGCATATTGGTCAGCAGCTAGCGGCCAGTATGGAAGCCACCTTTATTGATGGCGATGACCACCACTCGCCAGCCAACGTAGCCAAGATGGCCAGCGGTACACCGCTGAACGACGATGACCGTCGCGACTGGCTAGCAACCCTGGCTGGGCTATTTGCCGAGTATAAGGCGCGGGGTGAGTCGGTGGTGATTGCCTGCTCTGGCCTGAAGCGGCGCTACCGCGACCGCCTGAGAGAGGGGGATAGCGCGCTGCGTATTCTTTACCTAGAAGGCACGCATGGGCTGCTGCGCGAGCGCTTAGAAACTCGTGCCGGGCACTTCTTTAAGGGCGACAGTATGTTAGCCAGCCAGCTAGCCGACCTAGAACCACCGGCAGCAGATGAGGCGGTGACGCTCTCCATCAGCCTAACACCGGCGGTGATCGTCGAGCGTTTTAGCGCCACGCTGGTGCCCGAACAGCGCCGCTCATTAGGCTAAAGGAAGGGATAGGCGGCGGGCTCTACTATTCGTTATGGTAGGGTTCGAGCGCCATCCATTGTACAAGGCAGCGACGCCATTGAAGAAAAAACGCCCTACATTACAAGATATTGCTGATCGCGTTGGTGCCACCAAGATGACCGTTAGCCGCTGTTTACGCGACCCGGAAACGGTATCGGAAGGGCTTCGAGAGCGCATCTTCGGCATCGCCGAGCAGCTTGGTTATATACCCAATCGCGCCCCGGATCTGCTCTCCCGCGCGACCAGTCACTCGATAGGCGTACTGGTCCCCTCGTTGACCAACCAAGTATTTGCCGACGTCATCGTGGGGATCGAAGCCCATACCGAACCGGCAGGCTATCACTTGATGCTCTCCCACTACGGCTATAGTCAGGAGCTCGAGGAGCGCAGCCTTGCCTCGCTACTGTCGTATAATGTAGATGGGGTGATTCTCTCTGACCATGATCACACGCCGCGCAGCCTGCGTATGTTAGAAACCGCTGGCATTCCCATTGTGGAGATTATGGATACCCACCGCCCGCCGCTGCAGCAGGCAGTGGGCTACGATAACGTCCGTGCCGCCTATGATATGGTGAGTGAGATGATGCGCCGTGGTCGCCGCCAAGTTATCTACTTGGCCGTGCGTTTGGATGAACGTACCCGCCAGCGTGAGCTGGGCTATCGTCAAGCCATGGAAGAGCATGGGCTACCCCCCGTAACGCTGCAGAGTAGCCAGCGCTCCTCCTATACCGTGGGGGCTGCGTTGATGCAGGAAATTCAGCGTAACTACCCCGAAACAGACGCTATTTTTTGTACCAATGACGACGTGGCCGTGGGCGCTTACTTCGAGTGTCTACGCCAAGGCATCGGTGTGCCCGAACACATAGCGATTGCCGGGTTTCACGGCCACGATGTTGGTCAGGCAATGACGCCCCGCCTTGCCAGCGTTGTCACGCCCCGTAAGGCGATTGGCGAAGCCGCCGCAAAGGCCCTGCTGGCGCGGATCCGTGGCGAAGCGCTGGAGCAGAAAGTGGTGGATTTGGGGTATCGTATCGAAGCGGGTAAAACGCTATAGCGTCCATCCTAAAAACTGTTTGGCTGCTTACGATAACCTCGTTAGGTTAGCGTTTTATCCTGTTACGCCCGAGCGTGCGAGGCCGCTGTGAAGATTACCCAATTAACGGTTTATCCGGTGAAATCCCTGCAGGGGATTGATGTGTCCCAAAGCGAGATCCATGCCCATGGCCTCGCTTGGGATCGCCGTTGGATGCTGGTGGATGCCCAGCAGCGTTTTGTCACCCAGCGCCAGCTACCTGCGCTGGCCACGATCTCCGTGGCGTTGACCTCCGATGCTCTGGTGCTCTCTCACCCCACCGTCGAGCCAATTTCCATTTCACTGGAAGAGCCCAAGGGCAACTTGCGGCTGGTATCGGTGTGGAGTGATCACTGCAAAGCGCTGCCGGAGAGCGAGGCAGTGTCCGAGTGGCTAGAGGCGGCATTGGGTGAACCGGCCAAGGGTGTGAGTCTGGTGCGTTTCGCCACTACCTTTACACGGGCGGTGGAGGACGATTTTCTGGCCGGTGGCGAGGCGCACACCTACTTTGCCGATGGTTATCCCTTTTTGATCACTACTACCGGTTCGCTGGATGCGTTGAACAACGCGCTGGTGGCGGGCGGCAATACACCGGTGCCCATGAATCGGTTTCGGCCCAATATCGTGGTGGATTGCGACGAGGCTTGGCAAGAGGATGGTTGGGCGACGATCGAGAGCGGCAGCTATCAGCTCACCCTGCGCAAACCCTGCCAGCGCTGCAAAATCACCACCGTCGACCAGCAGACCGGCACGATTCCTACTCAAGCCGAGCCACTGAAAACGCTGCTGGCACTGAATACCCAACCCCACTTGAAGGGCGCGCACTTTGGCCAAAACGCCACGTTGACGGCGGGGGAAGGTGGCGTCATTCGTGTGGGGGAAGTGGTCTCCGTAACGCCCCGCTAGGCCTAAAGCGTAGCATTTTCGTGGCAATGGCAGTGCCCAGTAGGGTAATCACCATGCCAGCAATGACCTGTAGGCTCAGCGTTTCCTCCAGCAGCACATAGCCCCACAGCAGGGCGCTAACGGGGACGAGAAACGTCACCGTCGAGGCCGCCGTTGCGCCCGCGCTTGCCAGTAAGCCAAGCCAGCGAATCCTTTTTATTGTCCGCAGTGAGCGCCAGCAGTTTTATCGTCGGGGTTTAGAGGTTTCGACAGCCACATAGAATCACTGCTCAGAATCAGCTACGCTGAATGAGCACCGAACGTAACCCTGCGTTCATCCTGCGAGAAGCACACTACCCTAGGAAAGGAGAACAGAATGGATAGTAAAGCAAGCGCACATTGGGAAGGTGGTTTGAAAGATGGCCAAGGCAAAGTCGCCACGGAAAGCGGCGTACTGGATGCAGGTTACTCCTTCAAGCAGCGTTTCGAAGGCGAGCCCGGCACCAACCCAGAAGAGTTGATCGGCGCCGCACACGCCAGCTGTTTCTCGATGGCCCTATCGATGATCCTTGGTGAGAAAGGCTACACCGCCGACGCCATCGATACCCAGGCAAAAGTCACGCTGTCGCAAAGCGATGCCGGTTTTGATATCTCCAGCATTCACCTGGACGTGGAAGCCAGCGTGAGCGGTGCCGACGACGCTGCTTTTCAGGAAGCCGCCGAAACCGCCAAGGCCAACTGTCCAGTATCTAAAGTCCTCAAGGCCGATATCACGATGTCTGCCAAGTTGAAAGGCTAATATCTGGCACTGCCTTAGGGCAGCGCTTGGTAGCGTGTTGTATACCGTTGTCGCCACTCACATACGAGAAGGGCCTTGCCGAATGGCAAGGCCCTTTTTGCGAGCAATGGCTGCTATGTACTCGTTAAAGTACTGCTTAGCTCTGTGTCGCGCATCTCGTTAGCGTTGTCTTCGCTATTGTTCATCTCGGTGTCGAGCTCGGTGCGAAGATCATCGTTATCAAGAAAATGCTAGATAAAGGTTAAACGGCTGCGACAGTCTGGCGAATTGACCCGCTGCCTATGGCTGTGCATATTCATTTTCATCGTCATCAAGATCGCCGTAGAGCGATAGCGACATAGAGAGAGATTTTCCAATGACCCTGACAGACCCTTCATGGCTGTTTCAGCCATTGAAACAGCGCTTGGCTGGCGGTGTTGTGGCATTAGGCGCTTGGCTGATGACAGCCAGCGCGATCGCCAACGATACTGAGCTGCCGAAAGGCCATTTTTTACTGCCCGAGTCGGGCAATATGGTGGGCGAAGTGTATACCGTCACTGCGAGTGAAGAGGACACGCTGCTGGATATTGCCCGAGCGCATAACGTGGGCTACGAAGAGATCCGCATGGCTAACCCGGACGTGAGTCTGTGGGTGCCTGGCGAAGGCACCGAGGTCACCATTCCGGGGCAGTTCATCCTTCCTGACGAGCCTCGCACTGGTATCGTGATCAACGTTGCCGAGCTGCGCATGTATTACTACCCCGAGGCCGAAGATGGCCATGCTCCCCGTGTCGAAACCTATCCCATCGGCATTGGCCGCGATGCCTACAATACGCCGTTGGGTATCACCGAAACCACCATGCGCTTGGAAAATCCGGCATGGTACCCGCCTGAGTCGATCCGCCGCGAGGCCGCCGAGCGTGGTGACCCGCCGCCTGCGGTCGTACCGCCTGGACCGGATAACCCGCTGGGTCAATATGCCATTTTGTTGGATATTCCCGGTTATCTGATTCATGGCACCAATCAACCTGACGGGATTGGTATGCGCGCCAGTCGCGGCTGTATTCGCATGCACCCCGAGGATATTGAGTCAGTCTTCTGGCGTGTGCCAGTGGGCACCCAAGTGAACATCATCGATGCGCCGATCAAGCTGGGGTGGGGAGCCGACGGCGAGGCCTACATTCAGGCGTTCACGGCGACCGATGAGCAGGCCTTTGGCATGGAAACGCTGTTGAACGTGGTGAGCCTGATCGAAGAGCATAAAGGGGAAGGTCGTGCCAACTACGAGCAGGTGAGCCGCGTGTTGGAAGAAGCCAGCGGCCAGATCGTGCCACTTAGCTAACCAATGTTCACTCGGCATCAGGCGGCAACGCGGGGACCAGCGAGAGCGCTACCGCCTGACGCACTAAGGCGGCCACATTGGCCGCTCCCATCGCCTTCATCGCCCGCAGTCGATACACCTCGACGGTTTTGGCGCTGATGCCCATGTGATCGGCGATTTCACGGCTGGTCATGCCCTCTGCAACATGCTGCACGATGCGCTGCTCTTTGGGGCGCAGGGCGTCGAACTCTGTTTGTAATCGTGCCAGTGCCTGGGTCTGTTGATGCTGCTGTTCGGTATGGCTGAGTGCTTGCTGCACTACATCGATGAGCTGCTGATGATTGAAGGGCTTCTCGATAAAGTCGAATGCGCCGTTCTTCAATGCTGCCACCGCCATGGGAACGTCGCCGTGACCGGTCATCATGATGAGGGGCAGGCGGCTGCCCTGGTCAACGAGCTGTTGTTGCACCTGAAGACCACTCATACCCGGCATGCGAACGTCCAGCAGTAGCGCGCCAAAGGTTTCGTGCTCCGTGGTTAAAAAGGCGTCACCGCTGGCGAAAGCGCGGGAGGTGAGCCCTACCGATTCCAATAGCCACACCAGCGATTCCCGAAGCGCGTCGTCGTCATCGACCACCGCGATGGCGCTAGTCTTGGGCGAAGAGGTAGTCGTAGGCGCATTAGCCGAGGGCATCAAACGTCGGTCTCCGTGCGTAGAAATACGTCAAAACAGGCACCTTTAGCGCTGTCGGTGCGCAGGGAGAGGGTGCCTCCCATACTTTCCACCAGTGTGCGGCTAATGGCTAGCCCCATGCCAAGCCCTTCATCACGGGTGGTAAAAAAAGCGTTAAAAATCATGGGCTGATACCTCGGGTCGACCCCCGGCCCTTCGTCCTCCACGCTTAGCGTGATTTGTCGCTGGCCGCTTCGCCGTGCGCTGACGCGCACTGTTTTGGCATCAACCACTCGACGGCTGGCAGTCAGCGCATTCAGCAATAAATTAACGATGACCTGTTCCAAGGCAATCGCGTCGCCGTAGATCCGCGGCAGCCCAGCGGGAAGCTCTACCGTTAGACCCACCGCTGCCTGTTGGTACTGCCAGTCGCAGAGCCCGCAGGCGGCTGTCACTACGTCAGCCAACACCAGTGGGCGTACTTGATGGCTACGCTTTCGGACGAAGCTGCGCAGATGCCGCAGACGCTGGGCGAGGCGCTGTACCTGCTCGTCGATGCGCTCTAGAGGTAGTTGAAGCTCGCTGGCGAGGGGCGTGGGTTGCTGCTGGCACTTTAGCAACGCGCCGCTGGTGTAGTTGGCAATGGCGCCTAAGGGTTGATTCAGCTCGTGGGCGATATTGGAGGCAAGTTCGCCTGCGGCAGCTAGCCGGTTAGCGTGGGCAATCTGCTCTTGGTGGCGACGCGCCTGGGCTTCTGCGGCTTTGCGGGCGCTAATATCGCGATTCACCAAGGCAAAGTGACCAGGCTCTGCCCCCCGGCTGCGGTGGGCCAGTACCACACTGAGCACCGGCACGCTGCCGCTTGCGGTGCGCATCTCCAGCTCACCGCTCCATGAGCCGTAACGCTCCACGGCGGGAAATACCACCTCATTTAATAAGCGCAGCGAGTCGGCTTGGTATAGCTCACTGAGTGCAGTAGACGCTTCGTTGGGCAAGGCAAAGCAGCGGCGAGCGGCTTCGTTAGCGCTGAATACCTGCTGGTTTGGCCCTAAAAACAGCACGTAGTCGGTGGTGGATTCGACCACCTGCGCCAAACGCTCGCGAGTGGCTTCAGCCTCAATACGACGTCCAACGTCTCGGGAGACGCACAGGATATCGATCAATTCGCCGGTCTCTGTATCCCGCCGGGTGCGGCTGGTGGTTTCAAACCATACGTAATGGCCCGCTTTGGCGCGGAAACGGTAGGTTTGCTGATAGAAACCGTCGTGGTAGTAAACCCGCGGTGACTTGTTGAGCAGGTCGTTCAAATCCGCTGGGTGAAAAAGCTGATACGCGGAGACGCCGATGAGTTCGTCGGGTTCATAGCCCAGCAGCTCCCGCGCGGCCTGAGAGGCATACAAAAACGTGCCGTCTCGGGCGTGGCGGGAGATCAGGTCGGTGGTGCTCTCGGCCAGCCACTGATAGTGGCGCTTTTCCTCCTCGAGTGCGGCGTTGCGCGCTTCTAAGGTGGCCAATTTTGCTGCTAGGGTTGCCTCTCTCTTATTGCTCATAAATTAGCGGGCAGGATCTAATACGCCGCCCATGGATGCGTTGCGGCGGAACCAGCCCGCAATGCTAGCGCGAGGCTGGCGGGTGGGTAGCACTTCGTGGGGAATGGTTTCCGATAAAAAGCAGGCAAACGTACCGGCTTCGGGCACCACGCGGGCCACTTCCAGGGTTGGGTCGTCCGGGTGATAAATCACCATTTCACCGCCGCCGTCGCTCGGCCAGTCGGGGTTCAAATAGCCGACGGTGGAAATCACGCGGTTGGCCCGCCCGCGAAAGCTGTCCAAGTGGCGCTGGTAGAAGGCTCCGGCAGGGTAGTGAGCAAAGTGGGCTTCGTACTCAAACAGGCCAAGAAATAGCGCTTGGTTGAGAGACTGCTGTAGCTCTGCCATAGCATCCAGGTATCGGCGCTGAGCGTCGCTCTCTCGGTCTAGCCAATGGATAGCATCACCCCGGATATCTTTACGTAAGTGGTGCTGCTGGCCTCGGCCAATGCCAGCCTCATCCAGCGCGTCGTGTTCGGCGAGGTGGTGGATCTCGCGGTGCAGCGCTTGACACAGAGCCGAGTCGATCACCCCTTTCCCCACATACCAACCTTGTTCCACCAGCGCGTCGACCAGCTCCAAATGGGCTTGCGGGTCAAGGGCGGGAGAGTCCAGTTCAGATAAAGCGATCATTTCGTGATTCTCGTAACGGGCGCGCGTTCGGCTTTGGCCGAGCGACTGCTTGTGGGGGTGCGTCGTTCGGGGTAGTGGCGTAGGGCGCCGGGCGGGCGCTGATAAAGGTCAATCTCCATTCCAAAACCCTCGGCCAACAGCTCCACCAACATCATGGCAGATAATCCCCAAATCACGTGACCATCGACGTGATAGCTGGGCACATAGTGGGCGACGCCATCGACGGTAATCACATCGGTATGGGTGCGCTGGTCGTCTAAAAAGTGGCTGAGCGGGACTTCAAAAATAGCGTCCAGCTCCGCTGGGTCTGCCACCAGCGGTAGATCCGGTGGAATAATACCCACCCAGGGCGTCACGCGAATGCCGTGAAGCGAAATCACATCCGACAGTCGCCCGAGCGGTTGCACTTGGCCAGGCGCCAGCGCAATCTCTTCTTCTGCTTCTCTCAAGGCGGTGGCGTATAGGTCGGCATCGTCCGGTTCGCGTTTGCCGCCTGGAAAAGCGACCTGACCTCGGTGGGTCGTCAAGTGGCTGGCCCGGCGTGTGAACAGCAGGGTAGGAGCAGGACGCTCGACGATGGGCATAAGCACGGCCGCCTCCGGCAGCGCTATGTGGTCTAGCCGTTGAGGGGTATGCTGTTGCAGCCGTTTGCGCAGTTTCTCTAACATAGGTGTCTCTTTACTTTGCTCTCTTTTACCCAGCCACGGTGATCATCGTCAAGCACGTTGATGCCTCGACCCACCAGCCGTAGAGAAAACGCGATGAACTTTTGTAGTCAGTGTGGTGAGAAAGTCCGGTTTGCCGTTCCCGAGGGGGACGACCGCCCCCGCTACCTGTGCGACGGCTGCGGCACGATCCACTACCAAAACCCCCGTATCGTGGCGGGTACGCTGCCGGTGAGCGGCTCCAAAGTACTGCTCTGCAAGCGCGCGATCTCCCCTCGAAAAGGGTACTGGACGCTACCGGCGGGGTACATGGAAAACGCTGAGACCACCCAGCAGGCCGCCACGCGGGAAACCTGGGAAGAGGCGTTTGCCGAGGTCACTTTAGGCGGTCTATACACGCTGATTGATCTACCGCATATCAACCAAGTGTATATGATTTTTCTTGCCGACTTGATAGGTGACTTTGGCCCCGGGCCAGAGAGCTTGGAAGTGGAGCTGTTTGAGGAGCACGAGATCCCTTGGAATGCGCTGGCTTTTCCTACCATTGAGCGCACGCTGCGCCACTATTTTGCCGACCGTGAAAACGCTGCGTATCCGCTGCATATCAGCAAAATCACGCCTGAAGATCGCGAGCGCTATGTGGGTAGCGCCTAGCTTGTTCTATAGGTCGGCAAGCTGCCATACGTCGTAGGCGACTTCTTCATAGGGATGCGCCAGTTTGAGCGCGGCAATAGCGGCCTGAATATGCTCGTCGGCGCAGACCAGCTCGACCTTGAACTCCTCAACGGTTTCCAGCTTACCGATCTGACCAATATGTGGCTCTGCACCATCGAGGGGACGAAACTGGCCAGTACCACGCGTTTGAAAGCAGGTGTGTTCGTAATCGCCAATCCGCCCCGCGCCGGTTTCGAATACGGCGTTTTTAACGCTTTCAGCACTTTCAATGGGAACAAAAAACGCGAGCTTATACATAATCAGAGGCCTCCCTTGGGTAATGACGTAACGCTGTACTGCCAATGTTAGCGGATAGCACACTACTGGTCTTGGCGCAGGCTTTGTATGATGAGGTTTTTTTAACGACAAGGCGGCTACCCCCTCCATGGATAAGTTTGAAGTAAAGCTCGACCAAGCAGCCAGGGCCGCCTGGATGTCCTATGTGGGCGGCATGACCCAGGATGAGATTGCCACTCAGCTTGGCGTCTCACGCCCTGGCGTCCAACGCTTACTAGCCCTGGCGCGCCAAGAGGGGTTGGTGAAAGTGCATATCGATCACCCCATTTCCACCTGTATGGCGCTGGGCAGCACGCTGCGTGAGCGTTTTTTATTGCCTGCCCCCGTGGTGGCGGAGTCGCTGGCGGAAAAAGAGGCCATGCTCTCGCAGCGTTTGTTCAAAGCGATTGCCGACGTGGCGAGGTGGTGGACTGCTCGATCACCCGGCGCGTGACTAGCCTGCCGCTTGAACGCTTTGGCAAACATCTGATGCGTACCATGAGGCGTATCGGCGCTACCTGGCGCTGTTGTCGCAGCGTCACTCGCTTTAATACCCATTGCTGCAAATGCCGTTCACTCTATGCACCATAACGTCAGCGCCTGTCTCATCGACAGGCGCTGACGTGGCAGCAGGGCGGGGTGGACCCAGGCGGCTCACCAGGATTTATAAGGCAGGAACTTGCCGTTCAAGGTGAGCAGCACGCGGTCGCCCTTGGGGTCTTCGATTTTGTCCACTTCCATGGTGAAGTCGATGGCGCTCATGATGCCGTCTCCAAATTTTTCTTGCACCACATCTTTCAGTGTCTCGCCGTATACGCCGACCACTTCGTACAGGCGGTAGATGAAGGGGTCTTGGGGGATGGCTTCATCCCACGCCTTTGTTGGGAAGGCCGTGAGCGCGGTGGCCACATCGCTCTCTACTTCTAGAACGTCGCAAAGCTTATGGGCGACATCTGCGCTGGCGCTATTCATGCCGTAACACGCAGAGGCAACCCACACCGGTGACATGCCCACAGCGCTGGCAATGTCGTCCCAACTCATTTTTTTACGGGCTTTGGCAGCCAGCAGGGTATGACGCATTTCGAGCTTATCCATGACGGATCTCCTTGGGAGTGAACTTCACTAGGTTTTCTTGGGGTTCGGTGGCAGGGGATGCCGGGGTTGAATCAGGAGTTAAGCTCAAGTCTGGTGTATGGGGGGAGGTAGGAAGGGTGGCGTATCCTGTTGATTGATCACGACCAGGATCTCAACCAACAGAGTGGATACGCCATGACCGATTCTACCCTCCGGGCTCTTTCACAACCAGAACCTCAGGTCGCTGACCCGCTGCACGAGCTGCTGCGCCAAGGTGCCCGTGACTTGATTGCCAAGGCTGTCGAGGCCGAACTGGCTACCTTCTTGGCGCAGTATGCCGATCAGCGGCTCGACGATGGACGCCAGGCCGTGGTCCGCAACGGGTACCTGCCCGAGCGTACGGTCCAGACTGGCATCGGGGATGTCAGCGTGCAGGTGCCCAAGGTGCGAGACCGCAGCGGTGGAGGCGCTCGCTTTAATAGCAGCCTGCTGCCCCCCTACCTGAAGCGGGCCCGCAGCATCGAGGAGCTGATCCCCAGGCTCTACCTGAAGGGAATCTCCACCGGCGACTACCAGGAAGCCCTGGCGGCGCTGCTGGGCGACCAGGCCAAGGGGTTGTCAGCCAACACGGTGTCGCGGCTCAAGAAGCAGTGGAAAGACGAGCATGCCGAGTGGCGAAAGCGAGACCTGGCCGACCGTCGCTACGTCTACTGGTGGGCCGACGGAGTCTACAGCAACGTACGTCTGGATGACCGCCTGTGCCTGCTGGTGATCATCGGGGTCACCGAGCAGGGCCGCAAGGAGCTGGTGGCCGTCGAGGACGACTTCCGCGAGTCGGCGGACAGCTGGGAGACCCTGCTGACAGGTCTGCGAGAGCGTGGTCTGACCCAGGCTCCCACGCTGGCGGTAGGCGACGGTGCATGGGGTTCTGGGCGGCCTTGAGCAAGATCTACCCAGAGACCGACCATCAGCGCTGCTGGGTCCACAAGACCGCTAACGTGCTGAACAAGCTGCCGAAGCCGGTACAGCCCAAGGTCAAGGCCGACCTCCATGACATCTGGATGGCCGAGACCCGCTTTGATGCGCACAAGGCCTTTGATCGCACGCTGAAGCGCTTCGAGGCCAAGTACCCCAAGGCGATGGCGTGCCTGGCCAAGGATCGAGACGAGCTGCTGGCGTTCTACGACTACCCGGCAGAGCACTGGGTGCATATCCGCACCACCAACCCGATCGAGTCGACCTTCGCCACGGTGCGCCTGCGGAGCAAGCGGAGCCGGAACTGCGGCTCCCGAGCGACGACCCTGGCGATGGTCTTCAAACTGCTCCAGAGCGCCGAGAAGCGCTGGAAGCGCATCAAGGGGTTCAGCAAGCTGGAACTGGTCGTGAACAACGTCCGGTTTCAGGATGGAGAGCAGGTAACCGATCAGTCAGACAGGACTGTCGCCTGACCGCCATCCACCAAGTTTGACTATAACTCTAATTAAAATTATAATGCTGGCTCCCATCAAGGGTTTGTATTTATGTATTTCAGTACACTAGGGAACTAAAAATGAAAGCATCAAGCATCAAGCATCAAGCATCAAGCATCAAGCATCAAGCATCAAGCATAAGCTCGCTCTTCTGACCTCCGCCGCGTTTCTAGCCGGTGCCTCTTCCGCTGCCATGGCGGCTCCGCAGTTCTATGCCGGTGCTCAAGCCGGTTACCAAAATATTGATGTGGAAGAAACATCTTCAAATAACTGGAGCTCTGTGTCCACAGACTATTCTGGTACTGGACTGGCGGGTGGCATTTTTGCTGGTGCTAAATTCGATATTACCCCTGAATTCTATTTGGCTCCTGAGCTCAACTTCGGTTATAGCAACGCTGATGGCGGTGAGAGTTACAGTAGTGGAGGCTTCAGTTCTTCCGCTGAGGTTGAAGCCAAGCAGACCTATGGTCTCGCCGCTTTGGCCGGTTACAACATTACCGACGCCACCAGCGTCTACGGTCGTTTGGGTTATCAGTGGACCAAGTTTGAAGCAACATATAGCGAAAGCGGCATCGGAGTCCCATCCTTCTCTGAAAGTGAGAGCAAAACGTTCGGTGGCGTTCGTGTTGGCGTAGGCATGGAGACCGCAGTCGCCGAAAACGTTGCGCTACGCCTGGATTGGTCCTACACCGACTACTCCAGCGAATCATTTGATGATGGGTTCGGCGGTACCCTGACCTACGATCCGACTGAAAGCCTTTTCCAGGTAGGCGTCGCGTTCAAGTTCTAACCGACTGCGCTGATTTCGATCCCATTTTTGCCCGGCGTCGGTTTGACCGCCGGGCTTTTTGCGCTTGCTCATAGCGCCGTGCTGTCACCTGTCCTTAATTACTGGCCGAACCGCCCGCTACATAAGGCTGCTATCGGATAGAATGGCCGTGGTCACTCAACGATACGTGTGGGCTTTATTTCGCTTTCGCTTTCGCTGCGGCGTTTGTGGACGCTGGACAAGTTCGCTTACAGCCTGCGCGGCTCCGCTCGCTGATCGTGACCCTGCTCTGTTTCAGCGCTGCCTCGTTGATCGTGCACTGGCTGTTTCCCTGGCCGTGGCTGTTTGCCCTGGGTCTGGGCGTGGCGACCTTTGTGCTGATCATGCTGGGTGCCATCGGTCAGCGCTACGCCACCATTGCGTCGGGTGCGCTGATCCTGTCGCTTTACATCATGATTAGCATCGGTCAGCAGAGTGGTGTTGCGCCGGAGGAGAGCTGGGCGCTACTTAGTAGATAGCGACTTACGTGCCATAACGTCTTGTTTTGGATTTAATTGCATAAAATCAAATGTTTACTATTTTGGTTGGCGGCATTTTTTGAATAGCAAAAACTCACGAAATTTCGTTAATAACGATATTTCGTTGTTTAAATAACGAAAGTTCGTGATTGGCCCGTTGTTTGTATGGAGTAAGCGACATCCTGCTGGCAAATGAGGAGCCTGCGATGCACGCTGCCACCCTGAAAGATGATGCTCACCCGACCTTAACGCTGATGGCGCACCACACGCCGCTGGCCATGGTGATTATTGACCCGCTCAGCGACCGGTTAATTGACGCTAATACAGCGGCGTGCCAACTGCTGCTGATTCATGAGCAGCCGCTTACGACCCCTTTTAGCCACCGTTTAAGCGCTTCATTGCCGCTATGGGTCAGCTTTACCGATGAGGTGCTGACCACCGGCCAAGGATGGTCGGATGATTTGGTGCTGCTGGATAGCGTGCGCCAGCCTCGCCATGTTGAGGTCTATGGGAAACGCTTACACGACTCCTCAAAGCTGTTGCTGACGGTGATTGATCGCAATAAAGCCGAGCAGCGCCGCGCTAAGGCGGAGCTTAGCCGCCAGCACCGCCAGGGGGAGGTGGGTTGGCAGCGAGTCGAGCAGGTGTTCGAGCGAATCGAAAAGCAGAACCAGCTGATTCTAAGCGCCGCCGGGGAGGGTATTTACGGCTTGGATGCGGAGGGTAAAACGACCTTCGTTAATCCAGCCGCTGAGCGCATTCTCGGCTGGAGCACCGAGGATATGGTGGGTCATGATGCGCATTTAATGTTTCACCACACCCACGCCGATGGTAGCCACTTTCCGGTACAGCAGTGCCCTATTCACGCCTCGTTTAGCGATGGCCAGGTGCACCATGTGGATGACGAAGTGTTCTGGCATAAAAATGGCGAGGCCATTCCCGTGGAGTACACCAGCACACCGATTTTTGAAATGGGCCGATTAGTGGGAGCGGTGGTCCTGTTTCGCGATATTCGCGAGCGTAAGCGCGCCGAACAGCAGCTGCGCGATGCGCTGGAAGAGGTGGAGTCGCTCAAACGCCGGTTGGAACTTGAGAACCAGTACCTGCAAGAAGAGATTAAGGCCGAAGTGAACCACCGCAATATCGTCGGCAACAGCCCGGCGGTGGCCAAGCTGACTCAGCAGATTGCCATGGTCGCGCCGACCAGCGCTAACGTGCTGATTAGCGGCGAGTCAGGTACTGGCAAAGAACTGATTGCCCGGGCAATTCACGCAGGTAGTACTCGCAGCGACCGGCCGTTGATCCGCGTGAACTGTGCCGCGATTCCCCGTGACCTCTTCGAGAGTGAGTTCTTCGGTCACGTGAAAGGCGCTTTTACCGGCGCGGTGCAGGACCGTCCGGGACGCTTTGAATTGGCCCATGGCGGCACGCTGTTCCTGGATGAAGTAGGGGAAATCCCATTAGAACTGCAGAGCAAGCTGCTGCGCGTATTGCAGGATCAGCAGTTCGAGCGGGTGGGGGATAATCGTACCCGCGAAGTGGATGTGCGGGTGATTGCGGCGACCAATCGTGAGTTAAAAGAGATGATCGATGCCGGGCAGTTTCGCGAAGATCTCTACTTCCGATTGAACGTCTTTCCCATCGACTCCGTTCCACTGCGCAAACGCATCGAAGACGTGCCGCTGCTGGCCCGCCACTTCTTACATCGCGCCTGCCTGAAGTTCAACAAACCTGGGGTACGAATACCGCCTGCGCAACTTGATGTCCTCACGCGTTATCCCTGGCCCGGCAATATTCGCGAGTTGGAGAACGTCATCGAGCGTCAGGTAATCGTGACGCAAGATCAGCGGCTCTCTTTCGATGACCTTTTGTTGGTAGAGCCACTATCTCGTCACACGGCGTTCAACGAAACGTCGCACGATAGTAGCGAGTTGCCCGACCACCTGCTCACCGAGCAAGCGCTGTGCCATCAGCAGCGGTGCAATGCACTAAAAGCGTTGAAAGCCGCAAACGGAAAGGTGTCTGGGGCGGGAGGGGCGGCGGAACTGTTAGGGATGAAACCGACGACGCTGACCTCACGGCTACAGAAATGGGGCGTCGATCCGCGGCAATATCGCCAGCGTGGTCGCAAAAGTGCGCCCACCAACGATGCTTTGGACTAAGGTAAGGAAGGATCCGCTTGACATCAGTGTTGTACACACAAATCAGGCAACTTCAAGTCTAGCATACATACATGAATGTAACTATAATGCCACTCTTTCATAATGGTGCCGTGCTGCGCCGTCTTACGTTGACACCTAGAGGCAATCCCATGCGACTAGCACACTGGGCAGTCAATGCCCCCTTTCGCCCCCTGTTGTTAGCAGTGCTCACGTCTTCTTTTATCCTGCCAGCTCAAGCGGCGGATCTTGTGACCATCACCCGTGATGCGCTGAACAACAATGCGGCATTGGCATCAGCCCGGTCAGAGTTTTCCGGTGTAGAAGCGGCGCGAGACGTAGCGCGGGGTGGGTTGCTGCCCCAGGTGAATGCCTCCGGTAGCGCCACGCATAACGAGCAGTTTGAGAGCCAGGGGGCTGCCCGTAACACAGGCGCAGGTGGTGGTGATGACAGCTACAACACCGTTTCATTAACGCTGGAAGCCACGCAAGCGCTGTTCAATGCCGTGACGCGCCAGGAAGTAACTCAGGCAGAGCGCCAGATTGATCAACAGGTTTATTTGCTGGCTGCCACCGAACAGCAGCTGCTGATTGATGTGGCCAGCGCCTACTTCGATATCTTGCGTGCCTATGAAGTGTTGGAAGCACGGCTAGCCCAAGAGCGTGCCATCGGACGCCAGTTGGAGCAGGCTCGTGAGCAGTTTGAGGTGGGCTTGATTGCGATCACCGAGGTGGAAGAGGCGCGGGCGAGCTTCGACCAGTCCCGGGCGGACCGTATTGCCGCAGAGAGCAACCTCCAGGTAGCCTTTGAGGTGTTGGAGCAACTTACCGGCCAGCGCTATGCCAGCATCGAGGCGCTCGGTGACAGCATGCCCATCGCGGTGCCTTCTCCCACCGATCGTAACTACTGGGTTGAGCAAGCCATTGAGCGTAACCCCCAGGTGCTCGCCCAGCAGGCGGGTATTGAAGTGTCCCGCGTGGGTGTCGAGCTGGCGCGTGCTGGCCGCCTGCCCACAGTACAAGCGTTTGCCAACTATCAGTACGCTGACAGCGATAGCGAGCTGGTCAGCGGTTACGTGACCTCCGCTCAGGTCGGTGTGTCTGCAGGTGTGTCTGCAAACGTGCCGATCTATACCGGTGGCAGCACCAGCGCCAGCATTCGACAAGGCACTTTCCAATTGGAGAGCAGCCAGTACGACTTCGAGTCTCAGCGCCGCACTACGATTCAACAGGTTCGCTCGCTCTATACCCAGGTCAGCAACAACGTCGAAACGGTCGAAGCGCGCCAGCAGGCCATCGTGTCCAACCGCAGCGCCCTGGAAGCGACCCGCGCGGGTTACGAAGTGGGTACGCGCAATATCGTCGACGTGCTCAATGCCGAGCAAAGCCTCTATAACGCCATCGCCAATTATGCCGAGGCGCGTTACGACTATGTCGTGAATCTGCTGTCGCTGCGTCAGCAGGCAGGGCTGCTCGATGTCGAGGCCATCGAAGAAGTGAACGCGTGGCTCACCGGCGAGGACATCCACTTTATCCTACCGGAAAGCAATGAGCCCGACGCGTATCAGCGTGCAATGGATATTGGTGCACCGCCCACTCCAGGTGCTTGACGTACGCTGTGCATGCCTTCTTGGCGATCAGTCAATGTTTAGAAAAATGAATGGGAATTCGACGCATGAAAAGAGTGATTCACTTAGGTAGAGCGAGTCTAGTGACGCTGATCGCCGCGTTAGCGCTCACGGCGTGTGGACAGGAGCAGCCACAGGAGCAGCAAAGCCAGCAGCAGGAAGCGCCGCCCCACCCGGTGGAGGTCACTGAGATAGCGCGTCGGGACATACCGCTGGATAAATCCTACCCCTCGCTGTTGCGCAGCGATATTGAAGTGACGCTCGTGGCACGCGTCAGCGGCTTTTTGGAAGAGCGCCACTTCGAACCCGGGCAAATGGTCGAGGAGGGAGATCGCCTCTACACCATCGAGCCGGACTTGTACCAGGCCACGGTGAACCAGCGTGAAGCAGACCTGCAGAGCGCCCGGGCAGAGCTGGCACGCGCCCAGCGGGATGCGCAGCGTTTCGAGCAGCTGCTGAGCCAGAACTCGGTCAGCCGCCAGCAGTACGACCAGGCGCTGGCAGAGCAGCGGGTCGCGCAGGCCAGCGTGGCACAGGCGGAAGCCGCACTCACCAGTGCCAATCTGGACCTGGGATACTCCAACGTCACCGCGCCCGTGTCGGGCATGATCAGCTTGAGCCAGATCAACGTGGGCAACTTGGTGACGTCGGGCACCGAGCTTGCCACGATCACGCCTCTGGATCCGCTGGAAGTGCGCTTTCAGCTACCCCAGCGTGATGCCTTCGAGCTGCGTCGTCAGCTGGCCGACAGCGCCGGTGACATGTCCTCCATTACCGCCCATCTCAGCGTGCCCGGGTTAGCGGGTAGCGCCGGTGGTGAGCTGGCGGGCCGCCTGAATTTCCTCGGTTCCCGCGTGGATACCGGCACCAGTACGGTGCAAGCATCGGCCACGTTCGACAACCCTGACGGGGAAGTACTGCCGGGCCAGTTCGTGCGCGTACGCCTTGAAGGCCTGAAGCGCTTCGACGTCATGGCGGTGCCTGAAATTGCCGTTACCCAAGGGTTGATGGGCCCTCGTGTCTTCGTGCTGGACGACGAAAGCAAGGCGCGTGAGCGGACGGTTCAACTGGGCGATGTGGCTGGTCCCTGGCAGATCATCCTGGATGGCCTGGAGCCTGGCGAGCGCGTTGTGGTAGGTGACCCGGCGGGTATCGAGCCGGGCATGGAGATCGACCCGGTGCGTTTCGATGGCGATGCAGAACAGCTGGTCGATGACGTGGAAGAAGCCGAAGCGCAGGAGCAGCAGGAGCAGGCCGAAGCGGCTGCCGAGATGTCCGAAGGCGCCGGTGATGCGCCCGCGGAAGGGGAAGAGGGTGCCCAATAATGAATTTCTCTAACTTCTTTATCAGTCGTCCGATATTCGCCACGGTGCTGGCGATTATCCTGACGCTGGTAGGCGCGATGGCGATGCGGATATTGCCCATCGAGCAGTATCCCAGCGTGGTGCCGCCTACGGTCTCGGTACAGGCGCAGTTCCCCGGTGCCGATGCGGAGACCGTGGCACAAACCGTGGCCGCGCCCCTGGCGGAAGCCATCAACGGCGTGGAGGACATGCTGTACATGACCTCCAACAGCGCCGATAATGGCACCATGAGCCTGAGCGTGGCGTTCAACATCGGCACCGATGGTGATATCAACACGATCAACGTTAACAACCGCGTGCAGGGGGCCCTGTCCCAGTTGCCAGAGGCCGTTCAGTCTCAGGGTGTCACCGTGGAGCTGCGTTCCGACTCCATTCTGATGCTGGTGGCGCTGACCTCGCCCAGCGGTGACTACAACAACGTCTACATGCAGAACTATGCCACGCTCAACATTCTCGATGAGCTGCGCCAGGTGCCTGGGGTGGGCAACGCCGAGGTGCTGGGGGGCGGCGAGTTTGCCATGCGGATATGGATGGATCCCGACAAGCTGGCCCAGTACGACCTGACCCCGAGCGAAGTGGCCAGTGCCATTCGCGCTCAGAACACCGAAATTCCGGCCGGTAATCTTGCCGCGACGCCCCAGAGCGAGCCGCGTGCCTATACCTACACCATTACCGCTGGCGGGCGTCTTTCCAGCCCGGATGATTTCCGTAACATCTTCCTGCGCACCAATGCCGATGGCTCTTCACTGCGCCTGGAAGACGTGGCGCGGATCGAGCTGGGCGCCTCTTTCTACGGCGTGGATGCGCGGTTGAACGGCGCGACCATGACGCCCATCATCATCAACCAGCAGCCGGGCGCCAACGCGCTGGAGACGGCCAACTCGGTTCGGGCGACCATGGAAGATCTGGCTGAACGCTTCCCGCCGGGGCTCGAGTACGTGACGCCTTACGATACGACGCTGTTCATCGATGCGTCCGTCGAGACGGTGCTCAAGACGTTCATCGAAGCGTTCCTGATCGTTATCGTGATTCTGTTTATCTTCCTGCAGAACTGGCGCTTTACCGTCATCGCGATGTCGGTGGTGCCGGTGTCGGTGATTGGTACCTTTGCGGGCTTCTATCTGTTCGATTTCTCGATCAACCTGTTGACGCTGTTCGCGCTGGTGCTGTCGATCGGTATCGTGGTGGATGACGCGATTCTGGTGGTGGAGAACGTCGAGCGGGTGCTCAGCGAAGAGGACGATATCAGCGTTCGCGATGCCACCATTCGCGCCATGAAAGAGGTCGGTGGGCCGGTCATCGCCACGTCGTTGATCATGGCGGCGGTGTTCGTGCCGGTCGCCTTCATGGGCGGCTTCACGGGCCAGATCTACCAGCAGTTCGCGATTACCGTGGCGATCTCGGTGGCGTTGTCGGCGCTGATGGCACTGACCTTCACCCCGGCGCTGTCCGCGATCTTCATCAAGCACAACCTGCACAAGACCCGTCAGTCCGCTTTCAAGCGTGCGATTACCACGCCGCTGCGCCTGTTCGATCGTTTCTTCGCAGGCTTCACGGCGCTCTACATGTGGTTCGTGAAGAAGCTGGTGCGCTTCTGGGTGCTGGCGCTGGCGCTGACTGTGGCAGTAGGGGCGGGCTCTTATTGGCTGTATGCCAATACGCCCTCGACACTGGTGCCCGAGACCGACCAGGGGATCGTGCTGGCGAGTATCTCCTTGCCGGATGCTGCCTCGCTGAGCCGTACCCAGGCATACATGGCGGAGCTGAGCGAGCAGATCGAAGCGATTCCAGGGGTCGAGTACTCTTCTGCGGTGGCGGGCTATGACATTCTGTCCAGCGCGGTGAATACCGCACGCGGCATCATGTTCATCAACATGAAGCCATGGGCGGAGCGTGAGCTCACTGCCAATGAGCTGGTTGGCCGCATCATGCAGCTGGGTGCCAGTATCGATGGCGGTTCGGCGATGGCCTTCAACGTGCCGCCGATCATGGGGCTATCCACCACGGGTGGTTTCACCGGTTACCTGCAGTCGTTCGATGGTGCCTCCACCCGTGAGCTGTATGAAGCTTCGCTGAAAATCATGCAGGCCGCGAATCAGCACCCTGTGCTTAACCGAGTGTTCAGTACGTTTAACGTGAACGTGCCCTCTTACCGGGCGGAGATCGACCAGCAAAAAGCGCTCAGCTACGGCGTCGCGCTTGAGAATATCAATTCGGCGCTGGCGAACACCTTTGGTAACGGGTTCGTGAACTACTTCAGCTACCAAAACCGTAACTTCCAGGTGTACTTGCAGAACGAAGACGAGTTCCGTAAAACGCCGGAAGACGTCAACAACGTCTACGTGCGCGGCGGTAATGGCGAGCGTATCCCGCTCTCTGAGTTCGTGACCCTTGAGCGCCAAACGGGGCCTGCGGTGGTGTCACGGTTTGGGGTCTACGCGGGGGCCCAGTTCCAGGGTAACCCGGCACCGGGCTACAGCTCGGCCCAAGCCATCGAGGCCATGGAAGAAGTGGTGCAAGAGACGCTGGGCGATAACTGGGGCATGGGCTGGACCGGAACGGCGTATCAGGAGTCCAACCTGGGTAATACCGCAACACTTGCGATTGTGTTCGGTATTCTGATGGTGTTCTTGATTCTAGCGGCGCAGTACGAGAGCTGGTCGCTGCCGCTGGCGGTACTTACCGCAACGCCCTTTGCTTTCCTTGGCGGCATCGCGGGTATCGTGCTACGCGGATTGGATACCAGTGTCTACGTGCAGATCGGCATGCTGGTGGTGGTTGGCCTGGCGGCGAAGAACGCTATCTTGATCGTCGAGTTTGCCGAGCTGCAGCGTAAAGAGCAGGGTAAGTCGATTCGCGAAGCGGCGATTACCGCCGCAGAGCTGCGCTTCCGGCCAATCGTCATGACCTCGCTGGCGTTTATCTTCGGCACTTTGCCGTTGGCGCTGGCGACCGGCGCAAGTGACGTGAGTAGCCACCATATCGGTACCACAGTGGCGATGGGTATGGCGTCAGTGGCGATTCTGGGCAGCCTGTTTATTCCCAGCTTCTACGCCATGATCGCGTCGGTCTCGGATTGGCTCTACCGCAAGCGCCATCCGAACCAGGATCGCCAAGAGCAAGCGGAGCTTGGCCACGATAACGCTTAAGCGTTCTTGCTAGGCCTACGACGGGCGCCCTTTAACAGGGCGCCCGTTTTTTGTATGGGGGCCTGACACGAGTCAAATGAAGGACTTCATAAGCCGATAAGATGCGCTACGCTAGTAGAGACCACCGTTTTCAGCTTGTGCTAATAAACGCTAATAAATAAAGCTTAGGTCAGGCGAAAACAACACTGGGCAATATGCCTGGAGGAGAACACGCCATGCAAACTCTCATATCGGCTGCTCTGCAGTTTCCTACCATCGTATTTACCTTCCTGTTGGCGCTGATCGCGCTCTATTGGCTGCTGGTACTCATTCGACTAGCCCCTCTAGAGCTTTTCGAGCGCGACAGCTTACGCGATGATCATATGGCCAGCACGTTGGTATCGCTTGGGTTTGCCGGGGTTCCCGCCACGCTGGCGCTCAGCTTCTTGATGCTCATTGCCGGTGCGTTATCACTAGCCGTCGAGCTGCTCGCTCTGCGATGGATGCCGCTTGGATTGCTCAGGGTGCCGGTCGGGGTGTTGGTCGTGTGGGCTGCGCTCGCGGTAGCTTCCCCCATCGCTGCCGCTTTATGCCATGCGCTGCAGCGTGCGCTGCACCGTTATCAACCCTTCAAACGTCGCTGTCTGCTGGGCGCTACCGTCGTGGTGGCAGAGCGCCAAAACGACGAATCTGCCAGCGCTACGCTGCTCAATGAGCCCAGCAGTACGGTCACATTGCACTGTAAAGCCGGGGACTGCCCGCAGCCGGGTGAGCGCCGTGTGTTGGTGAAGTATCTAGCTAAGGAAGGGGCATACCGCAGCGTGCTAGAGCAGCACTATCTGGATACACGGGTGCGTATCAATAAGCTTCGTTTGCAGCACAAGCAGCATCCTAACGGATACTCCACCTAACGGCTGCCTTCAGCGATGAAACCAGCGCTGCCACTGTCTCGTCAGCCAGGTCAATAGGGTGGGCGCAGCGGTGGCGGCCCGTTCGCGATGTGTGCGTGCAGGCGCGTCGAGGAAGTGGCGTATGGGCGTGACCTGTTCGGGCGTGTTGAGCATCGGAGCGTGGCCGCATCCTGTGACGGTCAAGGTCGTCAAGGTAGGCTGGACCTCGGCCATCTTGGGTAGCGTCTCGGCATCCAATAGGGTCGATGTCTCTCCGCGAATCACCATCAGCGGGCAGCGAATGTTGGCCCAGTCGGCCCAGGTGTCTCTGGGTGTGTCGTGGATAAACTGTTCGCCGATACGCGGGTCGAAGTGGTAGGTCCAATTACCGTCGGGTAGGCGGCGAGCGCTGTTCAAGGCCAGCTCTCGCCACTCCTCCTCGCAGGTGATACCAAAACTGGCGTAATGCTGGGTAAGTTCTGCTTTTAAGTCGGCAAAGTTGTTGAACCGATGTATCACGCCAAAGTAGCTCGACAGGGCGATCAGACCCTCTTTATTCAGCTCGGGCCCCACGTCGTTGAGTATCAGCCGTGAAATGCGCGAGCGGTGCTGTGTGTCTGCTGCGATCAACATGCCCAGCAGGCCGCCCATGGACGTCCCCAGCCAGTCCACCTGGTCGAGCTCGTAATGATCCAGCAACGCAACGGCAATGGTGATGTAGTGACTGTAGAGATAGTCATGGGCGGGAAACAGCGACCAGCTGGAGAGTCCGCGACCCGGAGTGTCTGGGGCGATGATGCGCCACTCGCTGCCCAGCTCTCTCGCCAGCGCGGCGAAATCACCGCCGTGGCGGGCAAGCCCGTGCCAAGCGATCAGAGTGCGCGTTGCTTTTGGGTTCCAAATGCGTACGGCCACGTCCAACTCGCGCACGCGGATAAATTCCAAAGCATCCATACTGGGCTCCTTTCATGAGATAGCTCCAGTATAGGCGATTTGTTGCAGTGCAACAGAGAAGGAAAGTCATCTCAGCGGTGGAGCATGGCCATTAAAGCGTCAATCAACACTCCGCCGCGCTCGCGTAGGGAAAACGCATCGGGATTACGTAGCCAGTCGTGAAACAGGCCGCCAAGAGTAGACTGCATGAGCCTCGTGGCAATCTCCGGTGTTATATCATCGCGTAATAGCTGCTGCTGTTGGGCGAGCTGAAACACCAGAAGCATCTCGTCGAAGCATTCTTCGGCAATTTCATCCTGCATTTCGATGGGATTGATGTCGCTAAAGAACTCACAGCGATGCAGCAGAATCGATAGGATGCGCTGGTGAGAGGGCTGCTCCAAACGGTTCAGGCCCGCATGGCAGGCAAGACGGATGGCATCGAGTGGTGATACCGTGGGGTCGGCGTTATTGACCTCTTCCATCAACGACTGAAATGGCATGCGCACCCGCTGTACCAGCGCCATGAAGAGGTCACCCTTGTTTTTGAAGTGCCAATAAACGGCACCTCGGGTAAGGCCAGCATGGCGAGCAATTTGCTCCAATGACGTGCGCGCAACGCCTTTTGCGAAAAACACCTCTTCAGCAGCATCCAACAGCGCTTCGCGAGTTGCCGCAGCCTCCGCTTTGGTTTTTCTTGCCATGAAACCATTACCTCACTCTCGATACACAATGGCGTTATTTTATCTGATGTGGTGCCTTTTTACATTCAAAACTGTATGGATAATGGGTCTAAGTTGATAATCTAGGTTATCAAGCACGTTACTTAATGGTTGGAAACGGATATGATTTCATTTTGAAACGCTGTTTTAAAACCTTTCAAAGCCCTGGCGCCACTTAGAAATGGCGTATCAGGCTATGTCTCCCTGCATGTATAAGGAATGGCCATGGCGCGAGCTCCTTTCTCCCTCGCTGGGCATACCGTGATGCCTGGGCAACGTTTACAGATCGACGTGCCGGTGGCGCGCCTGTATACCCATACGCCGCTGCATATTCCGGTCGAAGTGGTTCATGGCCGCAAAGAGGGGCCGGTAATGTTAGTGTGTGGAGGGATTCATGGCGATGAGATCAATGGTGTGGAGATCGTCCGCCGTTTGCTGCGCTCGAAGACGATCAATAGCCTACGTGGTACGCTGATTGCGGTGCCGGTGGTCAATGTTTTCGGCTTTCTCCAACAGACGCGTTACCTGCCTGACCGTCGCGACTTGAACCGCTGTTTTCCTGGTAGCGAAAAAGGTTCGCTGGGCGGCCGAATCGCGGCGCTGTTTCGCGATGAGATCGTTGATCACGCCACCCATATCATTGACCTGCATACCGGCGCCCTTCACCGCACGAACTTGCCGCAAATCCGTGCACAGCTAAGTACGGGCAGCGAAACCGAGCGCATGGCAGACGCCTTTGGTGCGCCGGTTATTTTGAATGCGGAACTACGTGAGGGCAGCCTGCGTCATTACGCCCAAAGCCGCGGTATTCCGGTGCTCACCTATGAGGCGGGTGAAGCGCTGCGCTTCGATGAATGGGCCATTGTCCCAGGGGTGCAAGGCGTGCTGCGCGTCATGCGCCGCTTGGGCATGCTCACAGGCGAGCAGCGTCGCCGTGCCCCGGCTCCGGCCGAACTGGCCAATGGCTCAAGCTGGGCGCGCGCACCCATCGACGGTATCTTGCGCCCCAAGGTGCGCTTGGGGGCGCGAGTGGCCAAAGGCGAGGTGCTTGGCAAAGTGGCAGATCCATTCGGCAACGATGAAGACGAAGTGCGCGCCATGGCGGACGGCATTGTCATCGGCATGAGCCGCTTACCGCTTGCCAACGAAGGAGAGGCGCTTTACCACATTGCCCGTTTCGACGAGATCGAAGAAGCCGAGACAGCCATCGAAAGCTTCCAGTCCAGCCTGACGCCTCCACCAGACGCGCTGTATTGACGTTACTTCTATAGCTATCAACTATTAAAGCAATATCCCTATAACCAGCGCCATGGATGGCGCGACGCTGGCTTGTTGACTATACCTGTATGGGGCCGTCTTAGCTTACGTTAAAAAGCAGTAGCGGTGATTTTCAGTGGTACAGACCGTGCCATGTCGAGTGTGACAAGGAGGAAGAGCAATGAGCAGTGGTAGCCAGCATCCCACCACCAATGAAGCAGGTATTCCGGTAGCGAGCGATGAGCATTCGCTGTCGGTAGGCGCGGATGGTCCGATCGTGATGCACGATCACTACCTGATGGAGCAAATGGCGGCGTTTAACCGGGAAATGATTCCCGATCGGCAGCCCCATGCGAAAGGCAGTGGCGCTTTTGGTCACTTCGAAATCACTCAAGACGTTAGCCAATACACCAAAGCAAAATTTCTGCAGCCAGGCGCGAAGACCGATGTCCTCATTCGCTTTTCCACTGTAGCAGGGGAGAGCGGTAGCCCGGATACATGGCGCGATCCGCGCGGCTTCTCGATCAAGTTCTACACCGAAGAAGGTAACTTCGACATGGTGGGTAACAACACCCCCGTGTTCTTTGTTCGCGACCCAATGAAGTTCCAGCACTTTATCCATTCCCAAAAGCGTCGCGCCGATAATGGCTTGCGCGACCACGACATGCAGTGGGATTTTTGGACGCTGGTGCCTGAATCTGCTCACCAAGTGGCTTGGCTCATGGGCGACCGCGGCGTTCCCGCCACCTGGCGGCACATGAACGGCTACTCCAGCCATACCTATATGTGGGTAAACGCAGAAGGCGAGCGGTTTTGGGTGAAGTATCACTTTAAAACCGATCAAGGTATCAAATGCATGACCCAGGAACAGGCTGACCAGATGGCTGGCAGCGATGCGGATTACCACCGCCGCGACCTGTTTGAGGCGATCAAGCGCGGGGATTACCCCACCTGGACGCTGCACATGCAGATCATGCCGTTTGAGGATGCCAAGACCTACCGCGTTAATCCCTTCGATCTGACCAAGGTGTGGTCACACAAAGATTACCCCTTGATCGAAGTGGGTAAACTGACGCTCGACCGTAACCCTACCGATTTCCATAGCGAAATCGAGCAGGCCGCGTTCGAACCCAACAACATGGTGCCCGGCACCGGGCTGTCGCCGGATAAAATGCTCTTGGCTCGTTCTATTTCCTACGCCGATGCCCACCGTGCGCGGTTAGGGGTGAACTACAAGCATATTCCGGTTAATACGCCCAAGAGCCCCGTGCATAGCTATACCCAGGGCGGCGCGATGCGCATTCGTCACTCTACCGACCCGGTGTACACGCCCAATAGCAAAGGCGGCCCCAAGGCAGATGGGCAGCGTTACCCGGAAGATGCGGTGTGGTCGACGGATGGGCAATTCGTACGCACCGCGTACACGCTGCGCAAAGATGACGACGACTGGAGCCAAGCGCACACCCTGGTGCGTGAGGTGATGGACGATGCCCAGCGTGACCGGTTGGTTTCCAACGTGGTGGGGCACCTTTCCGGTGGCGTCACCGAGCCGGTGCTGGAGCGCGCGTTTGAGTATTGGCGCAACATCGATCAAGAAGTAGGCGAGCGTATTGAGCAAGGCGTTCGCGCGCAGTAGCCTCCCAAAAGAAAACGCCCAACGATAAAATCGCTGGGCGTTCGTTAAACCGCCAGCCTGTTGGTCGTTAGGTCACGGGCTGGCGGTTTGTTTACTCGTCGAGAGGCTCCGCTTCGAACTCAGGCTCACGAACCAAGCCGAGCGCATCATCAAACAAGCGTAAGCCTGCACCCTCTTTATGTGCGTGCTCCGAGAGATGACGACGGAACCGACGCCCGCCAGGGCAGCCCTGAAAAAGCCCCAGCAAGTGGCGAGTGATATGGTTCAGCTTGGCACCTTCATCCAACCGCTGCTGAATGTATGGGCGAAACGCCGTGGCCGCTTCCAAGCGTGTACGCACCGGGCCCGGCTCGCCAAAGAGCTGCTCATCCACGCCTGCCAATAACCACGGATTTTGGTACGCCTCACGACCCACCATCACGCTATCCACCTGCACAAGTTGCGCTTGGCACTCCGCCAGGGTTTTAATCCCGCCGTTGATACCAATATGCAGCTCAGGATGGCTCTGCTTTAGCCGGTGCACTCTTGGGTAATTCAGCGGCGGAATATCGCGATTCTCTTTCGGCGATAGCCCCTGAAGCCACGCCTTGCGGGCGTGCACGGTAAATACTTCACAGCCTGCTGAGGCCACAATATCAATAAACCGCGCTAAATCCGCGTCTTCATCCTGGTCATCAATACCAATACGGCACTTCACCGTGACCGGAATCGACACCGCCGCCTGCATGGCCTTCACCGCCGCCGCCACTTTTTCGGGATGGCCCATCAGGCACGCGCCAATCATATTGTTCTGCACCCGGTCGCTGGGGCAGCCAACGTTTAAGTTGACCTCATCATAGCCCCACGCCTGCGCAATCGCTGCGCACTCCGCCAGCTCACCCGCATCGCTGCCCCCCAACTGCAAAGCAATCGGATGCTCCACCTCGCTATAGCCCAAAAAGCGCTCGCGAGGGGAGCCGTGCAGTACCGCACCGGTGGTCACCATCTCGGTATATAGCAGCGCCCGCTTGGTTAACGTGCGTGCGAAGGCACGGTAATCTCGGGTCGTCCAATCCATCATCGGGGCGACGGAGAATCGGCGTGCCATGTCTGCTGGGCTTTGTTTCTTCATATCAATCACTTGCATCATAAGATGCTATCTATAAGTCATGCTCTATGTACCACTAATGTACTAATAGCAAGTTTCTTGCCGTGTAGCGAAAAGCGGTGGTGCACCATGGCTATGTATTCGAAGGGGCATCGTTGACGTGCGATTGTACGCAAGAAGCTATGAACAGTACAAAGCTAAGCTATCTCTGTACGACTGTTGAGGTCCTAACACTGTGGACCCCATTGGAGAGGCATGGCGTCTCTAAGAAGGGGTGAGGGGTCTGTCTCAATTATCGCGCAGCCCTCATCAGCTCTTATAAACCCCTGCATCACTTTGCGTATTTTGTGGTCAAAAGCGGTATGGTGAGAGCCCGAGAGAGGCAGCATTACGCCTATTACAGAAGATGAGGAGTCATTATGGGGAAAACGCTAGGTTATGTTGGCGTGGCGTTAGTGGGTACCCTGCTGTTGTACGGCTGTAGCGGGCCTGAGGAAGAGGTCGCACAACACCAGCCACACTCAGTGGCCGAAGAGCGTGCTTCTGAACCTGAGCCGCCTGCACAACAGGTTGAGCCGCTCAATGTAATGATTTTAACCGCTGCTTTTTTACGTCCAGACCGGCGTTTGATGGTGGAAGGCGAAACCAATCTGCCAAATGATGCCCAGCTACAAGTAGTGGTAGAGCGAGAAATTAGCCGCGTACGCTGGCAAGAGCGTACACGTGTGGTGAATGGTAAATTTGAAGCTGGCCCACTAGGCTCTGGCAGTGGCTTACCGGATGGCAGTTATCTTGTCACCGTGCAGTTAGGCGAAGCTGCCGTTCAGCCAGAAAGCGTGCAGGCGCGCATTGGTACCCAGGGTGAATACTTGGCGGGAGAGCTCATCAGCCAGTCCCGCCATGGGTTAGGGCAGGTAGCCACCTACTCGCGCCGTTTCTTGGTAGGCAGTGAACCAAGACGGACCCGCGACCAGGTGGACGTTATTGAGGACAAGTAGGGATGGGGAGGTAGATGCTTTAGGCAGGACACCAGTGTGCTAACAACACCGCATGAATCGAGGTGTCAGTGGGCGCTTTGGAGAAGTGCTCAATGACAAATCGGCCATCACGCTGGATGAGATAGTGGCCTGCTTTATGAAACACATGCGTTGGGCCAAGCAACAGCAAATCACCAGAGGCTACTGGTGAAAAATCCGTTTCTTTGCCAGGGGTGGCCATCACGCAAGGTGCTTTCCAGTCAATCTTCAACGGCAGATGATGCGGTACGGTAATGGTCGTTGCCTGAACCTGTTCCCAGGGGAGGGGACCAGTATGGGTCAGGGTCAACAGTTGAGGCGCACTGTCACCTTCCAAAAGGGTCGCCAGCGAGCAATCAAGGGCATCGGCGAGCGCCACTAAGCGCTCGTGGCCGATCTGTTTGATCGCCCCGGACTCCCAGTAAGAAATGGTGACATCTGACACGCCAACTTTACGAGCAAGGGCAGCTTTGTTGAGCTTGGCCCTAAGCCGCAGTTGCTTGATACGTGAGCCTAGCGATTCCATTTCATTTTCCTATCGATGAGCTAAATCAGCTCGTTGAATGTACTTCCGCCCGTTAAGACGGCGCTCTGATCATGCAGAGAAAGGTGCAACCCATTCTCATTTATGAACACGAATCATAGGTACTACACCATACTAAGCGATTGTGCTTTAACGCGCATCTTCCTATCTATGTTCTGAGAGCTTTCGATCAGACGCTTTTAAGTCAAACTCGTTCCCTTTCCAATGCTGTTGGTTGTTCTTAGGGTGCGTATAATGGCGCCACGCTTAACTGCTAAAGGGAACTGTTGATGACCGTACGTACTCGTATCGCGCCTTCTCCTACTGGAGACCCTCATGTAGGCACGGCCTATATTGCACTGTTTAATCTCTGCTTTGCTCGCCAGCACGGCGGTCAGTTCATTTTGCGTATTGAAGACACCGATCAAGTACGCTCCACTCCTGAGTCAGAGCAGATGATTCTCGACTCATTGCGTTGGTTGGGGCTTGAGTGGGATGAAGGCCCGGATGTAGGTGGTCCCCACGGGCCGTATCGGCAAAGCGAGAGGGGCGATATTTATGCGAAGTATGCCCAGCAGTTGCTAGACGCCGGGCATGCCTTTAAGTGTTACCGCACCAGCGAAGAGCTTGATGAGCTGCGCGAGTCACGCAAAGAGGCAGGCCTGCATTTGGCATTGAAGCCAACTGATTTAGCCCTGGACGCAGAAGAGCAATCACGTCGTGAGCAGGAAAGCTGGCCCTATGTGATTCGTATGAACGTGCCCAGCGAAGGCGTGTGCGTGGTTAGCGATATGCTGCGCGGTACGATTGAAGTGGATTGGGCGCAGGTTGATGCTCAGATTCTGATGAAATCAGATGGTATGCCTACGTACCACTTAGCTAACGTGGTGGACGATCATTTAATGGGCATTACCCACGTGCTGCGTGGTGAAGAGTGGATCAATTCCGCGCCGAAGCATCAACTGCTGTATGAGTACTTTGGTTGGGAAATGCCGCAGCTTTGCCATATGCCGCTGCTGCGTAACCCGGATAAGTCCAAGCTCTCCAAGCGTAAAAACCCAACGTCGATCAATTACTATCGCCGCATGGGCTTTTTACCCCAGGCCGTGACCAATTACCTGGGCCGTATGGGTTGGTCGATGCCTGATGAGCGTGAAAAATTCAGCTTGTCAGAGATGATGGCAGAATTTGATATTCAGCGTGTCTCACTCGGCGGGCCCGTGTTCGACCTAGAGAAATTGACGTGGTTGAACGGTGTTTATATCCGTGAAGACTTGGACGACGACGCACTGCTGCAGGCGCTGCGTGAGTGGGCGTTCAATGATGCCTACGTGAAGCAGATTTTGCCGCAAGTCCGCCCTCGGGTAGAAACGCTCTCCCAGGTTGTTCCGCTGGCGGGCCACTTTTTCTCTGGCTTGCCCACAATCACTAAAGATGATTTTGACAGCGTGAAGCTGGACAACGAAGAGCTAGTGAAGCTGCTGCAGTTCCTGGTATGGCGCTTTGAAGGCGTCTCTGCTTGGCATAAAGAAGCGTTGCTGGAGGAAGTCAAAAGTCTGGCAGAGTACTTTGAGCTAAAAATGAAGGCCTTCCTGGCACCAGTGTTTATTGCCATTACAGGCAGTACCTCAAGCACCTCGGTGATGGATGCGATGGCTATTCTTGGCTCTGACGTGACGCGTGCACGGCTTCGCCATGCGATTGCCGTATTGGGTGGCGTGTCCAAAAAGCAGGCGAAGCGGTTTGAAAAAGAGTACCGCGATCTGTAATTGACCCCTGCTATGAAAATGGAGAGAGCGTCGCGCGGTCTAGTTATGAACGCGTGGCGTTTTCTTCGGGAAATAGGCTTGACGAAGATCAGGCGAATCAGTAATATACGCTCCGTCTTCGCGACATGTGGGGCCTTAGCTCAGCTGGGAGAGCGCAACACTGGCAGTGTTGAGGTCAGCGGTTCGATCCCGCTAGGCTCCACCAATATCAGTAGCACTGATGTTGCCTTGTCAAAGATGCTTCCAGGTTAGATACGTCCCATTCGTCTAGTGGTCTAGGACACCGCCCTTTCACGGCGGTAACAGGGGTTCGAACCCCCTATGGGACGCCACCTCATATCTATATCCGCACGTCCAAAATATTATCATTAGCAAATAGCAATGAGTTCTCTCACTTGCTCTTTTTGCATTCCCGCCGTCTAGAACTTGCGTCTATTTCACGCGTTTTTTGTCAATATTGTGCTTGACTTGTCCACTTTTATGTCTCCGAGGGGCAGGTTGTGCACAACCACATAAATATGAAGCAAAAAATCAGCGATTTAGCTTAATTTCTTTAAAATCAGTAGTTTATGGTAGATCAAAAAATGATCAATTTAAGGCTGGGTCACTGTTCATGGCGATTGCGGGACGTTTTCTAGTGGTTGTAAACAGGGTTATCCACAGATAGTGTGGAAAACCCTGTCCAGGCTGGCAGTGCTAAAAAGTCAAGCGTTATTCAGGCTTGCGCAGCCGTTTTAATAGCGATGACGTGTCCCAGCGGCCACCTTCCATGCGCTGTACATCCGCATAAAACTGGTCGACTAGGGCGGTAACGGGGAGGGTGGCATTTAGCCTACGTGCTTGCTCTAGGCAAATGCCCAAATCCTTACGCATCCAGTCCACCGCGAAACCATGGTTATACTCATCAGCAATCATGGTTTTATGACGGTTCTCCATCTGCCAAGACCCTGCAGCGCCTTTGGAAATGACGTCGATGACTTGGTGCTGATCGAGTCCGGCTTGCTCAGCAAAGTGCAGGCCTTCCGCCAAGCCTTGTACCAAGCCTGCAATGCAGATTTGGTTCACCATCTTGGTGAGCTGACCACTGCTGGCAGCGCCCATGAGCGTGACGGCACGTGCGTAATGATTCAGGAAAGGGGCGACGGCATCAAAATGCGCTTGCTCGCCGCCGCACATAATCGTTAGCGCGCCGTTCTCGGCCCCCTGTTGGCCGCCAGACACCGGTGCATCAATAAATGCAACGCCTTTCTCTCGGCAAGCTGCGTCCAGCTCCAAGGCCAGATCGGCCGACGCGGTGGTGTGGTCTACTAGGTAGCTACCGCTCATCATGGTGCTGAGAGCGCCGTCTGGCCCGGTGGTTACTTGGCGAACATCGTTGTCATTTCCCACGCATACCAACACTAAATCAGCGCCCTCAGCCGCTTCGGCGGGTGTTGAATGAGCCGTGCCGCCAAACGCCTTGGCCCATGCCTCTGCCTTGCTGGCAGTACGGTTGTATACGCGAGTGGTAAGGCCTTGTTTGGCAAGGTGGCCGGCCATAGGGTAGCCCATTACGCCTAGGCCAATAAAAGCAACGGTGGTAATAGATCGCATAAAACACCTTTGTTGTTGGTAGGAAGCAAACAAAAGGCCACCCGTGGGTGGCCTTTGTCATCCTATGCGTGCATTAGCGCGTTAGCCGCCAATCACTTGGTAGGATAGTCACGTTTTGCGTGACCGATATACAGCTGGCGCGGGCGGCCGATTTTGTAGCTTTCGCTGAGCATTTCGTGCCAGTGAGAGATCCAGCCAATGGTGCGCGATACTGCAAAGATCACAGTGAACATATTGGTCGGAATACCCATGGCTTTCAGGATGATGCCTGAGTAGAAGTCAACGTTCGGGTACAGTTTACGCTCGATGAAGTATTCATCTTCCAGGGCGATCTGCTCCAGGCGCTTGGCGATTTTGAGCTGCGGGTCATCGGCCATACCGAGTTCGGCCAGTACTTCGTCGCAGGTCTCTTTCATCACTTTGGCGCGTGGGTCGAAGTTGCGGTAGACGCGATGACCGAAGCCCATCAGTTTGAATGGGTCGTTCTTGTCTTTCGCTTTGTCGACGAAGCGCTGAATGTTCTCTTCTGAGTCGTCACCGATCTCGTCGAGCATGTTCAGCACGGCCTCATTGGCACCGCCATGCGCCGGACCCCACAAGGCCGCAATGCCCGCGCTGATACAGGCAAACGGGTTGGCGCCAGTTGAGCCTGCCAGACGAACGGTCGAGGTAGAGGCGTTTTGCTCGTGGTCCGCATGCAGCATAAAGATGCGGTCCATGGCTTTCGCGTATACCGGATTGATTTTGTACTCTTCGCACGGGTTGCTGAACATCATGTAGAGGAAGTTCTCTGCATAGCTCAGGTCGTTGCGCGGATAGTTGAACGGTTGGCCAACGTTATATTTGTGCGACATTGCTGCCAGGGTCGGCATTTTAGCAATGAGGCGAATAGCGCTGATGACGCGGTCTTCTTCCTGAGTAATGTCCATGTGATCATGGTAGAAAGCGGCAAGGCCGCCTACCACACCACACAGAATCGACATCGGGTGCGCATCGCGGCGGAACCCTTTGAAGAAGTTGTTGATCTGGTCATGCACCATGGTGTGATTGCGAATGCGAGATTCGAAATCAGCATACTGCTCATCATTGGGAAGCTCGCCAAACAGCAGGGTGTAACAAACTTCTACAAAGTTCGACTCTTTCGCCAGTTGTTCAATGGGGTAGCCGCGGTGCAGCAGTACGCCCTTGCCGCCATCGATATAGGTGATTGCGGACTGGCAGGAAGAGGTGGCCATGAAGCCGGGATCGTAGGTAAACAGGCCTTCAGCACCTAGGCCGCGCACGTCGATGACGTCGGGGCCTAGTGTGCCGGAATACATGGGTAGTTCGATCGTCTTGTCGAGACCGTCTACCGTCAATGTCGCTTTCCTGTCAGCCATGATGGCCTCCTTTCGAGTTCGGTTTGGGACGTAAAGTCGTTGTTTCGCATGCCGCGCCGGCGAAAAGGCTTGCCCACTATAGAAGCGTGCGACATTTTGTCAATTAGCCGTAATGCTAGACATGCTTGTACGGGGCATGTGGTTTTGGATAATAATTGTATATGATTAACTGGGATCTATAGTACCGAAGTGACAGAGGGTTGACGATACGTTAACAGGCTTATCAAGCCGTCCATCTAATGTCACTATAACCATGCTGCATCGCAAAATCGACTCAGACCATTGGCTATTTTCTTGCACCATGGTCGAGTTAAGTCTGAGTTCGGTTTGTCAGCAGGGGCTAAGGTTCTTATAATCCACGGCGCGCGACCGGCAGGTAGGTGGTCGTGCCCGACTTGGCAACGGCCGAGCCCCTTCCAGCAACCACTGCCCGCTCGGGCTATGCCCGACCTGTCGCTGAGCGGGCCAAGAGAGTGTGTATAACGCCGTGAATAGCAAACGACCCGTAAACCTAGATCTAACGACGATACATTTCCCACTACCGGCGCTAACGTCGATTACACACCGTATCACGGGTGTGATCCTGTTCGTTGGCCTGATTTTCGCTTTTTGGGCGTTGGGTAAATCCCTGTCATCTCCGGCTGGCTTCGATGCTGTCAGCAGTGCCTTAGCCAACAACTTCTTTGCCAAGCTCGTTGCGTGGGGGCTGCTGTCTGCCTTGGCATTCCACTTTGTGGCAGGCATCAAGCACCTGCTGATGGACGCCAATATTGGGGTGACCTTAGAAGGTGGCGTTAAAAAAGCACAGGCTACTGTGGTAGTGAGTGCAGTTCTGATTATTCTGGCAGGAGTTTGGGTATGGTAACCAATATCACAAGTTTTGGCCGTAGCGGGCTGTCCGACTGGCTGATGCAGCGCGTTTCTGCGGTCATCCTGGCCCTTTACACGGTTTTCGTTGTTGCCTACTTGCTGTTTAATCCAAACCTGGACTACTACGCCTGGAGCGGGCTGTTCGAGCAAACGTGGATGCGCATTTTCTCGCTGCTGGCGTTTGTCTCTATCGCTGCGCACGCCTGGATCGGTTTGTGGACCGTCACCACCGATTACCTCAAGTCCACTCGCCTGCGCGTGGGTGCCCAGACGCTGATCATTCTGGCCATCTTCGTGTACCTGGTGTGGGGCATTCAAATTCTGTGGGGAGCTTGATACATGTCTAACCTTCGTAGCCTGACATTCGACGCCATTATCATCGGTGGTGGTGGCTCTGGCCTGCGTGCTGCGCTTGAACTGGCAAAATCTGGTAAGAAGACAGCCGTGCTGTCCAAAGTGTTCCCGACACGCTCTCACACGGTTTCTGCTCAGGGCGGTATTACCTGTGCGATTGCCTCCGCCGACCCGAACGACGACTGGCGCTGGCACATGTATGACACCGTCAAGGGCGGCGACTATATCGCTGACCAAGACGCTGCCGAGTACATGTGTTCGGAAGGCCCCAAGGCCGTCTTCGAACTCGAGCACATGGGCCTACCGTTCTCGCGTTTCGACAATGGCCGCATCTATCAGCGTCCGTTCGGTGGTCAGTCCAAGAACTTTGGTGAAGGTGGTCAGGCCGCACGTACCTGCGCCGCCGCCGACCGTACCGGTCACGCGCTGCTGCACACCCTTTACCAGAACAACCTGAAGAACAACACCACGTTCCTGAACGAGTGGTACGCGGTGGATCTGGTCAAGAACGCCAACGGTGACGTGGTGGGCTGTATCGCCATGTGTATCGAAACCGGTGAAGTAGTGCACGTCAAGTCGAAAGCCACCGTGCTGGCGACCGGCGGTGCCGGACGCATCTACGCGTCGACCACTAACGCCCTGATCAACACCGGTGACGGTATCGGCATGGCGCTGCGCGCCGGCTTCCCGATGCAGGACATGGAAATGTGGCAGTTCCACCCGACCGGTATTTACGGTGCGGGCACGCTGGTCACCGAAGGTTGCCGTGGTGAAGGTGGCTACCTGGTCAACAAGGATGGCGAGCGTTTCATGGAGCGCTATGCGCCCAACGCCAAAGACCTGGCGGGCCGTGATGTCGTGGCGCGTTCCATGGTCATGGAAATCCTCGAAGGCCGCGGCTGTGGCGAGAAGGGCGACCACGTGTTCCTGAAGTTGGATCACCTGGGCGAAGAAGTGCTTGGTAAGCGTCTGCCGGGTATCGTAGAGCTGTCTAAAACCTTCGCTCACGTTGACCCGGCGAAAGACCCGATTCCGGTCGTCCCGACCTGCCACTACATGATGGGCGGTATCCCGACCAATATTCATGGTCAGGCGATCACCCAGGACGAGAGCGGTAACGACAAGATCGTCAACGGTCTGTTCGCGTGTGGCGAAGCTGCCTGTGTATCGGTACACGGTGCTAACCGCTTGGGCGGTAACTCGCTGCTGGATCTGGTGGTCTTCGGTCGCGCTGCGGGCATGTTCATCGAAGGCGCGCTGAACGAAGGTATCGAGTATCTGGACGCTTCCGAGTCAGACATCGAATTCGCCATGAAGCGTATTACGCGCTGGAACGAGTCTGAAGAGGGCGGCGAAAGCATTCCTGAGCTGAAAGCCGAGCTTCAAGACATCATGCAGAACTCTTTCGGTGTATTCCGTGAAGAGAAAAACATGCAGGAAGGTGTCAAAAAGCTAGCGGAACTGCGTGGCCGTATTGCTAATGCGCACCTGCCGGACAAATCCAATGTATTCAACACTGCTCGTGTTGAGGCGCTGGAGCTGGACAACCTGATGGAAGTGGCAGAAGCGACGGCGATTGCTGCCCTTGAGCGTAAAGAGAGCCGTGGTGCCCACTCGCGCTACGACTACCCAGACCGTGATGATGTCAACTGGCTGAAACACTCGCTCTACTTCCCAGCAACTAAAGAGCTGAAGAAGCGCGACGTCAACTTCAAGCCGAAAACTGTTGATATGTTCGAGCCTAAGGTTCGCACCTACTAATCTCCGCACTGACGAGAGGGAGTCACCATGTCCAATCTTCAGGTATCCGTATACCGCTACAATCCGGAAACCGACTCCGCGCCTTATATGCAGGAGTTTCAGGTCGATACCAAAGGCCGTGATCTGATGGTGCTGGATGTTTTGCACCTGATGAAAGAGCAAGACAGCGGTTTAGCCTATCGCCGTAGCTGCCGTGAAGGTGTATGCGGTTCCGATGGCATGAACATGAACGGCACAAACGGCTTGGCATGCATCACGCCGCTGTCCGATGTTGTGAAAAACAACAAACTGACGCTGCGCCCGCTGCCTGGCCTCCCGGTCATCCGTGATATGGTGGTTGACATGGGTCTGTTCTATAAGCAGTACGAGCGTATTCAGCCGTACCTGCAGAACGATACGCCAGCGCCAGCCATTGAGCGTCTGCAGTCGCCGGAAGAGCGCGACAAACTGGATGGTCTGTACGAGTGTATTCTGTGTGCGTGCTGCTCGACTTCATGCCCGTCGTTCTGGTGGAACCCGGACAAGTTCGTGGGCCCGGCGGGTCTGCTGCAGTCATACCGCTTCCTGGCCGACAGTCGCGATACCGCCACGCGTGAGCGTCTGACCAGCCTGGAAGACCCGTTCTCGGTGTTCCGTTGCCGCGGCATCATGAACTGCGTGGCGGTATGCCCGAAAGGTCTGAATCCGACCCGTGCAATTGGTAAAATTCGTGAAATGTTGCTCGCAGATGCGACGTAACTCATTAATCCTGTGAAAAAAAGCGACTACCACGTAAGTTGCATCACAAAGCTACTTAAATCGTGGCGCTTCGCTTGTTATCATAGGGGCTGTCATGGTGCGGCGACGCGCCGCACCATGGATCAGCCAAGTTTAAAAGCCGGTGCGACGAGTACCGGCTTTTGAGCATGAACTGGTAATGAAACGCGTCATCATACGTGTATGAAAAGGGCTACCGGCCTCAGGTCGGCGCCGCCGGCAAACGTCCCGCCCCGCCGGCAGGGCAATAGCGATGTCGTTGCACGCATGCAGCGATGCCGATACCACCCCATCAGTGCAGGGTGACCGAGAGATGCAACAAGGCATAATGGAGTTGATGTGGCGTTCCTCTCACGTTAGTGGTGGCAATGTCCACTACGTGGAAGCGCTTTACGAGCAGTACCTCGCCGATCCTGATTCTGTCTCAGACGAGTGGCGCAGCTATTTCGATCAGTTGCCGCGTGCTGAAGGCAGTGCCTCCCACGATGTTCCACTAAGCCCCATTCGTGATCAGTTCTACCAGCTTGGCCGTGAAAGGCGCCCAGGCCGGGTAGTCGCCGCGTCCGACAGCGGTGAAAACAAAAAGCAGGTCAAAGTTCTGCAGCTGATCAACGCGTATCGCTTCCGTGGCCATCAAAAGGCCAATATCGACCCGCTTGGTCTGCGTAATCCCACCCCCGTCCCCGACCTCGACCTGTCATTCCATCAGCTGTCCCAAGCTGATCTTGATACCGAGTTCCAGACAGGTTCTTTCTTCCTGGGTATTGATAAAGCACCGCTGCGCGAGATCGTCGACGCGCTGGAGCAGACCTACTGCCGCTCCATCGGCTGCGAAATCATGCACATCGTGGATACCGAAGAGAAGCGCTGGCTGCAGCGTCGTTTCGAATCGGTACGCAGCGCGCCCAAGTTCAGCGATGACGTGCGCAAGCACGTACTGGAACGCCTGACGGCTGCGGAAGGTCTGGAAAATTACCTGGCCTCCAAGTACCCGGGTACCAAGCGTTTCGGCCTGGAAGGTGGCGAGTCGTTCGTACCGATGATGGACGAACTGATTCAGCGCGCCGGCGGCTATGGCACCAAGGAAGTCGTGATCGGCATGGCCCACCGTGGCCGCTTGAATCTGCTGGTCAACATCCTGGGCAAGAACCCTGCGGATCTGATCGACGAGTTCGATGGCAAGAAAGTCATCGAGCGTGGTTCTGGTGACGTGAAATACCACCAGGGCTTCAGCTCCAACGTCATGTCGCCTGGTGGCGAAGTCCACCTGGCCATGTCGTTTAACCCGTCGCATCTCGAAATCGTCGCGCCGGTGGTGGAAGGCTCGGTACGTGCCCGCCAGGATCGCCGCAATGACGCTGACGGAAGCAAAGTGCTGCCGATCAATGTTCATGGCGATGCCGCCTTCGCGGGGCAGGGTGTGGTCATGGAGACATTCCAGATGTCTCAGACCCGCGCCTACAAGACCGGTGGCACGGTACACATCGTCATCAACAACCAGGTGGGGTTCACGACCTCCAACCCGGCCGATGCACGCTCCACCGAATACTGTACTGACATTGCCAAGATGGTTCAGGCGCCGATCTTCCACGTCAACGGCGATGATCCGGACGCGGTCATTCACGCCACCCAAGTGGCCCTGGATTACCGTCAGCAGTTCAAGAAAGACGTCGTCATCGACCTGGTGTGCTACCGCCGTCGCGGCCATAACGAGGCCGACGAGCCATCGGGCACCCAGCCGCTGATGTACGCCAAGATCAAGGACCACCCCTCCTCACGCACGCTGTATGCGCAGCGCCTGATCGAGCAGGGCGTGCTGTCCGAAGACGACGCCAAAGCCATGGTGGAAACCTACCGCGATGATCTCGTGGCAGGCAATCACGTGGCCAACGCGCTGGTTCAGGAACCCAACAAGTCGCTGTTCGTCGACTGGGCTCCCTACCTGGGCCATGAGTGGACCGGCAATGCCGACACCACCTTCGACATGAAACGCCTGCAACAGCTGGCGGCGAAGATGTGTGAAATACCGGACGGTGTCGATGTTCAGCGTCAGGTCGCCAAAATCTACGAAGACCGGCGTAAAATGCAGGCGGGTGGCATGGGGCTCAACTGGGGCTTTGCCGAAACGCTGGCCTACGCCACGTTGCTCGACCAAGGTCATCCTATCCGCATCACCGGGCAGGATGTGGGGCGTGGGACGTTCTCCCACCGTCACGCGGTCGTGCACAATCAGAAAGACGGGTCGACCTATGTACCGCTGCAGAATATGGCCGACGGTCAGCCGCGCTTTACCATTCACGACTCCTTCCTATCAGAAGAAGCCGTGCTGGCATTCGAATACGGCTACTCGACCACCGCCCCGAATGACTTGGTTATTTGGGAAGCGCAGTTTGGTGACTTCGTCAACGGCGCTCAGGTGGTAGTGGATCAGTTCATCTCTTCCGGTGAGACCAAGTGGGGTCGCCTATGCGGCTTGACCATGCTGCTGCCTCATGGCTATGAAGGCCAAGGGCCCGAGCACTCTTCTGCCCGTCTAGAGCGCTTCTTGCAGCTGTGCGCCGAGCACAACATGCAGGTGTGCGTACCGACGACGCCAGCGCAGATTTTCCACCTGCTGCGCCGCCAAGTGATTCGTCCGCTGCGTAAACCGCTAGTGGTCATGTCGCCTAAGTCGCTGCTGCGCCACAAAGAAGCCGTGTCGAGCTTGGAAGATCTCGCCCACGGCAAGTTCCACATGGTACTGCCGGATCAAGCGAATCTCGACGCCGACAACGTCACCCGCGTCATTATGTGCGCAGGCAAGGTCTACTACGATCTGGTTAACTGGCGCGCTGAAAACGAGCGTGACGACACGGCGATCATTCGTCTAGAGCAGCTCTATCCCTTCCCGAAAGAAGAGCTTCTGGAAGTGCTCCAGGCGTATGCTAATGTGGAAGACATCGTATGGTGTCAGGAAGAGCCGCTGAACCAAGGCGCCTGGTACTCCAGTCAGCACCACATGCGTACCGTGGCCGATATGTTGAAAGATGGCCTTGGACGTGAGTTGAAATTCGCAGGGCGTCCTGCCTCGGCTGCTCCGGCAGCGGGCTACATGTCCGTCCACACTGAACAGCAGCGCCAGCTGGTGGAAGACGCTTTTAACCTATAAGCGCCCACCGGGTTTAGAGAACACATAAGGGAAACGACATGGCTACTGAGATCAAAGCGCCAACCTTTCCGGAATCCGTTGCCGAAGGCACCGTGGCCGCGTGGCACAAAAAGCCGGGTGACAGCGTCGAACGCGACGAGCTGATCGTTGAAATCGAGACCGATAAAGTGGTGCTTGAAGTCGTCGCACCGGAAGCGGGAACCCTGACCGACGTGATGGCCGAAGAAGGCGATACCGTCGAGTCCGAGCAGGTATTGGGCAAGATCGGCGAAGCGAGCGGTGCTGGCAGCAAGAAAGAGAGTGCCGCCAGCGATGACAGCGCCGAGAAGGCCGAGTCCAAAGAAGCCGCCAAGCCAGCCGGAGGCAAGCAGCACGACGTGAAGGCGCCTAGCTTCCCCGAGTCCATTCAGGAAGGCACCGTGGCGACCTGGCACAAGAAAGTAGGCGAAGCGGTCAAGCGTGACGAAGTGCTAGCCGACATCGAAACCGACAAGGTCGTGCTGGAAGTCGTAGCGCCTGCCGATGGTGCCCTGGCGGAAATCAAGGCAGAAGAAGGCAGCCAGGTTGAGTCCGAAGCGATTCTGGCAACCTTCGTAGAGGGCGGTGGCAGTGACCAGGCCAGCGCTTCTTCTTCCAGCAGCGCTTCCAGCGACGCTGACGATGAAGGCGCCGATGAGAAGGTGGGTGGCAAAGTGTTGGCACCGGCTGCTCGCAAGATGGTTGCCGAGCACGATCTGGACGTTTCCAAGATCGAAGGTACCGGCAAAGGCGGTCGCATTCTGAAAGAAGACGTTCAGAAAGCCGTCAAGGATGGTTCGGCCAAGAAAGCGGCCAAGTCCTCTGCACCCGCCAAAGCCGCTGCTGCGCCAGCGGTCGAGGGTGAGCGTGCCGAGAAGCGCGTACCGATGAGCCGTCTGCGTCAAACCATCGCCAAGCGTTTGGTTCAGGCACAGCAGACCGCTGCCATGCTGACCACGTACAACGAAGTGGACATGGGTGCGGTGATGTCGCTGCGTGCCCAGTACAAAGATACCTTCCTGAAGGCCCACGACACCAAGCTTGGTTTCATGGGCTTCTTCGTGAAAGCCGCCTCCGAAGCTCTCAAGCGTTTCCCGGATGTCAACGCCTCCATCGATGGCACCGATATCGTTTACCATGGTTACCAGGACATCGGTGTTGCCGTGTCGACGGATCGTGGTCTCGTGGTGCCGGTTCTGCGTGACACTGACAACATGAAAATTGCCGACGTCGAGAAGACGATTGTCGACTTTGGCAAGCGTGCGCGTGACGGTAAGCTCGGCATCGACGAAATGCAGGGCGGCACCTTTACCATCACCAATGGTGGTATCTTTGGCTCGCTGATGTCGACCCCGATCATCAACCCGCCGCAAACCGCTATCCTGGGGATGCACAAGATCCAGGAACGCCCGATGGCGGTGAACGGTAAGGTCGAAATTCGCCCGATGATGTATCTGGCACTCTCTTACGACCACCGCATGATCGACGGCAAAGACGCGGTACAATTCCTGGTTACGATTAAAGAGCTGCTGGAAGACCCGGCCCGTCTGCTGCTAGACGTATAACGAAGCGCGCTGAACCGCCTTCGCTAGTGCTGAGCACGCTGAGTTAATCGCACACAGCCTCCTACCCGCTGTCATCCACCCGGGAGGAGGCCACCAAGCTAAAGGAGCCAACATGGCTGACAAGTTTGACGTGATCGTTATTGGTGCAGGCCCTGGTGGCTACGTAGCGGCTATCCGCGCTGCGCAGCTGGGTTTGAAAGCCGCCTGTGTTGAAAAATGGATCGGTAAAGAAGGTAACGTCGTTCACGGCGGTACCTGCTTGAACGTAGGCTGTATCCCGTCCAAAGCGCTGCTTGAAGCCTCGCACAAGTTCGTCGAAGCCAAGCACGATTTCGACGACATGGGTATCGAAGCCGGCGACGTGACCATGGACGTCAAGAAGATGATGGCGCGCAAGGACAAGATCGTTAAGAACTTGACCGGCGGCATCTCTGGCCTGTTCAAGGCCAACGGCGTGACCGCCATCGAAGGTACCGGTAAAGTGGTGTCTGGCAAGCAGGTTGAGGTGACCGACCTCGACGGCAACACCACCACTTACGACGCCGACAACATCGTCATCGCGGCAGGCTCCGTGCCGGTGGAAATTCCGCCCACGCCGCTGACCGAAGGCCTAATCGTCGATTCCACCGGCGCACTGGAATTCCAGGAAACGCCGAAGCGTCTTGGCGTCATTGGCGCGGGCGTCATCGGCCTGGAGCTGGGCAGCGTATGGAACCGTCTGGGTTCTGAAGTCACCGTGCTGGAAGCGATGGACTCCTTCCTGCCGATGGTCGACACCGCGATTGCCAAAGAGACCCAGAAACTGCTCAAGAAGCAGGGGCTGGACATCAAATTGGGTGCCCGTGTGACCGGTTCGGAAGCGAACGGTGACGAAGTCGTCGTCAAGTACACCGATGCCAACGGCGATCAAGAGATGACCTTCGACAAGCTGATCGTATGTGTCGGCCGTCGTCCTTATACCAAAGGCGTTGTGGCCGATGGCGTGGGCGTCGAGCTGGACGAGCGTGGCTTCATCTTCGTGGACGACCAGTGCCGCACCAACGTGCCGGGCGTCTACGCCATCGGTGACTGTGTACGCGGTCCGATGCTGGCGCACAAAGCGTCTGAAGAAGGCATCATGGTGGCGGACATCATCGCCGGTCACAAGGCCGAGATGAACTACGACACTATCCCCAGCGTCATCTATACCTTCCCGGAAGTGGCCTGGGTCGGCATGACCGAGCAGGACGCCAAGGCCAAGGGTATCGAAGTCAAGACCGGTAGCTTCCCCTTCGCAGCCAGCGGCCGTGCCATGGCCAACAACGCCACCGAAGGCAGCGCTAAGATCATTGCCGATGCGGAAACCGACCGTATTCTCGGTATGCACATCGTGGGTCAGCACGCCGGTGAGATGATCGCCCAGGGCGTGATCGCCATGGAGTTCGGCTCCAGCGCCGAAGACCTGGCATTGACCTGCTACGCGCACCCGACCATGTCGGAAGCCGTGCACGAAGCTGCTCTGGCGGTAGAAGGTCATGCCATTCACATGGCCAACCGCAAGAAGCGCAAGTAATTCGCTAAGCAACAACCAAGCGCCACCGTCAGGTGGCGCAACACTTTCATGGCGGCGTGGGCAACTCGCCGTCATGAAAGCACGGGGATGACCAGCACCTGCAAGATGTTCTTCAGGGCGACTGATCATCGTTCGAGTCACATGCAACCAATGGCATGAATCGATGAACCTTCACGAGTATCAAGGCAAACAGCTGTTTGCTGATTATGGTCTGCCAGTGTCCAAAGGCTTTGCCGTGGACACTCCCGAAGAAGCAGTAGAAGCGTGCAAAAAAATCGGCGGCGACATGTGGGTCGTCAAAGCCCAGGTTCACGCTGGCGGCCGCGGTAAAGCGGGCGGCGTCAAGCTGATCAAGGACCCGGCAGAAGCCAAAACCTTCGCCGAGCAGTGGCTGGGCAAGAACCTGGTCACTTACCAGACTGACGAAAAAGGTCAGCCGGTTGCCAAGATTCTGGTAGAGACCTGCACCAACATCGCCGACGAGCTCTACCTGGGCGCGGTCGTTGACCGTACTACCCGCCGTGTGGTCTTCATGGCCTCTACCGAAGGCGGTGTTGAGATTGAAACCGTCGCCGAAGAGACGCCGGAAAAGATTCTCAAAGCTGAAATCGATCCGCTGGTCGGCGCACAGCCCTACCAGGCGCGTGAGCTGGCGTTCGCGCTGGGTCTGGAAGGCGATCAGGTGAAGCAGTTCACCAAGATCTTCCTGGGTCTCTCCAAGCTGTTCCACGACAAGGATTTGGCACTTCTTGAGATCAACCCGCTGGTCATCACTGACGAAGGCAACCTGCACTGCTTGGATGCCAAACTGGGCCTCGACAGCAACGCCCTGTACCGTCACCCGGACCTGCAGGCCATGCGCGATCCTTCCCAGGAAGATCAGCGTGAAGCCGACGCGGCGAAGTGGGAACTTAACTACGTCGCCCTCGACGGTAACATCGGTTGCATGGTCAACGGCGCAGGCCTGGCTATGGGCACCATGGATATCGTCAACCTGAGTGGCGGCAAACCCGCTAACTTCCTGGACGTTGGCGGCGGCGCGACCAAAGAGCGCGTCGCAGAAGCGTTCAAGATCATCCTGTCTGACGACAACGTGAAAGCTGTTCTGGTGAACATCTTCGGCGGCATCGTTCGTTGCGACATGATTGCTGAAGGCATCATCGGTGCCGTTGAGCAAGTGGGCGTTAACGTCCCGGTGGTCGTTCGCCTGGAAGGTAACAACGCTGAATTGGGCGCTGAAAAACTGGCGTCTAGCGGTCTGAACATCATCGCTGCTACCAGTCTGACCGACGCGGCTCAGCAGGTTGTAAAAGCAGCGGAGGGCAAGTAATGAGCATCCTGATCGATAAGAACACCAAGGTCATCTGCCAAGGTTTCACCGGTGGCCAGGGCACGTTCCACTCCGAGCAGGCGATTGCCTATGGCACGCAAATGGTCGGTGGTGTTACGCCGGGCAAAGGCGGCCAGACGCACCTGGGCCTGCCTGTTTTCAACACCGTGAAAGAAGCGGTCGAGAAAACCGGCGCAGAAGCCAGCGTGATCTACGTACCGGCACCGTTCTGCAAAGACTCGATCCTTGAAGCTGCGAACGCTGGCATCAAGCTGATCGTGTGCATCACCGAAGGCATCGCGACCCTCGATATGCTCGACGCAAAAGTAAAATGCGACGAGCTGGGCGTACGCCTGATCGGCCCGAACTGCCCGGGCGTGATCACTCCCGGTGAGTGCAAAATCGGTATCATGCCGGGTCACATCCACCAGCCGGGCCGCGTTGGTATCGTTTCCCGCTCTGGTACCCTGACTTACGAAGCCGTTAAGCAGACCACTGACCACGGTTTCGGTCAGTCTACCTGTGTCGGTATCGGCGGCGACCCGATTCCGGGTTCTAACTTCATCGACATCCTGGAGATGTTCGAGAAGGACCCGAAAACCGAAGCGATCGTGATGATCGGCGAAATCGGCGGCACTGCCGAAGAAGAAGCCGCGGCTTACATCAAGGCCAACGTTTCCAAGCCGGTGGTTTCCTACATTGCCGGTGTGACAGCACCTCCTGGCAAGCGTATGGGCCACGCTGGCGCCATCATCTCTGGCGGTAAAGGTACTGCCGATGAGAAATTTGCGGCTCTTGAAGACGCCGGTGTGAAAACCGTTCGTTCTTTGGCGCAAATTGGCGACGCGCTGAAAGAAGTAACCGGCTGGTAAGCCGCGCACTTTCTTCGTGACGCTGAAAAGGGCACCTTGGGTGCCCTTTTTGCATTTGAGGAGGTTAAGTAAAGCGGTGAGGCGGCTAGCGCTGACGCAGCAGTCGCGCGCTGTAGAGCAGTAGCAGCGGCGCACCGGCGGCAAGATACAAGTGGTAGCTAATCAGCCGCCAGACCAGCACGGCGGCCACGGCCTGCTCCCGGCCCATCAAGGGCAGCAACAGGCTTCCCACCCCCACTTCAGCCGCCCCTGCGCCGCCAGGGAGAAAGCTGAATTGGCTGGCGGCCATAGCTAGCATCTGAGTTAAAAACGTCCAGAGCCAGTCGGCATGCCCCCCGATGCCAATCACCGCTAGGTACAGCAAGCTGTAGCGCAGCAGCCAGTGTAGGGTCGTGAGTGCCAGCATCGCTGCCAACGTGGCTTTGGGTAGCGCCAGCGTCATACGCAGCGCATGGCGACAGCGTAACAGTCGCCTAACCAGCCAGCGCCTGCGGCTAGGGCGTATCCAGGCTAGCCACTGGCGTTGAGTACGCAGCAGCTTGGGTAAGTACCCCATCATCAGCGAGACGCCCACCGCTAACAGCGCCAATCCCAGTAACGAGAGCTGTACCAGCCCCTGGTGTGGCCACTGGGCATCCCCGAAAACCGACATCGCCACCAAACCGCTCAGCATCAGCAGAAAGAACAGCAGGTCGCACCCCTGGTCGATGAGAAACACGGCGGTGCCTTTTGAGGGCGAAAATCCCCGCTGGGCAAGTAATAACAGCAGAGTGGCCGGGCCGCCGCTACCGCCTGGCGTTGCGCAGAGCGCGCACTTCGCCGCCAGCTCGATGCCCAGCGCGCCGCGCTGCCCAAGCTGGCCAGCTCGGCCGTTGAGCATCAGGCGCAGCCGGGCGGCGTTCAAGTTCCAGCATAGCGCCGCCATGGCGATCATCAGAACCAGTAGGCTAATGGGAAACTGCGCCACATGCTCAAACGCTTTGCTGCCCCCTGCAAGCGATGTGAGCACCAGTGGCGCTACCAGAGCAGCCAGCAGTAGAACGGCGTGTAGCGGACGAAAGCGCAGCAGCCGTTGAGGTTTAGCGACGGACGACACGGGCATCGGGCTGTTCGAGTCCACAGAGGTCGACATAGTGCGTCAGCAGCGAGCCAATGACGCTATCCCAGCTAAACTGGCGCTCAACAAAATGGCGCGCGTAGCGTCCGCTGGCGGCAATATCGTTGCTAAACAGCGCGGAGCAGGCGTCCGCCATCGCGTCAGGGTCAAGCGGCTGGCAGAGCACGCCCGCGCCCAGCGGTACGTTCTCGATCAGCGCGCCTGCCCGCGCGCCAATCACCGGCAGGCCGCTGGCCATCGCTTCCTGGGCCACCAGCCCAAAGGTTTCGCGGGTGCCCGCATGCAGCAGCGCATCGCTACTGGCAAGCGCTCGGGCCACTTCATGGCTACCGCAGCAGCGGTTTACCACCGTGACATTGCTAGGTACTTGAGTCGGCATGCCCGGCCCCATCAGCAGCAGGTGGTAGTTGCTGCCAAGCGCCCGCATGGTGGCGAGTAGTACGTCGATATTCTTTTCTCGGGAAAAGCGGCCAACAAAGATCAGCAGCTTTTTATCCGCAGGAATACCCATGGCCGTACGGAAGCCGGGGTCGCGTCGTGAAGGGTGAAACTGCTCTAAATCAACCCCTAACGACTGCACGCGCACGTTGGGCACGCCCCACTCGGTGAGTCGGTTGGCCATCGCATGGCAGGGAGCAAGCACGCTATCAAAGCGCTGGTACAGGTCCACCACGTAGCGAATTAGCCGTTGGCGAACATGGCGGCCAAAACGGTCCCCCATTAAGTTAGGTAAGTCGGAGTGGTAGAACCCCACCACTGGCACACCTAGCCGCTGGCCAGCCTCCAGCGCGGCCCAGGCGGTCACATACGGATCACCTGCTTCGATCAACGTGGGGGAGAGGTCTACCAAAGCATCACGCCAAGGGCGGCGGCGCAGCGGGAATCGATAGCCTTGTCCAAGAGGCAGATGCAGCGCTGGTAGCGTGTGGTGGTCGCCCAAACTATCACGCTCAGCCCCTGGCACCAGCAGGCTGGTACGGAGGTTGGGTGTGCGCGAGAGGACGCGGTGCTTGGCCTGTAAATAGGTGCGAACGCCGCCACTTGCCGGGGCGTGGAACATGGTCACATCGGCGATGTGCAAGGTAACCTCCGAGCCACATGAGTGTCATCGAATTACCTTAGGGTAGAAATAAGTCAGTTCTGCGACAACGTCACCTTGGAGCAGAAATAAAAACGCCACGGCAAAGCCGTGGCGCGAACACGTGTTGGCTGCGTTTAGTCAGCAGGTTTGGCGACCAGCGATCGTGTCTCTTCACGGGCTTCCGTGAGTGATACGCGCAGGCTATCGCCCAGCTTGAAGCGCTCTTCGCCTTCGATCTGAATGCGGCCCTCTTTGTCATCGATGACCACTTTATCGCGGTCACTGTGCATCAAGGGGGCAGGCACGAACGCCGTCGCGCCGTTTTCTATCAGGCGAACCCGCATACCGCCACGGTTGATTGCCATGATTTCGGCGTCGAAGGTGTCCTGATTCTGCGCCGCCGGGGTCAGGTAGCGCACGTAAAGCCAATCTTTCACGTCGCGCTCGGCCATACGGTTCAGACGGCGGCGCTCGGTGAGCTGCTCGGTGAGCTGCTGGCTGGCTTCTGCCGGAGCCTGCTCACCCTTCAGCACGCGCTTGATCAAGCGGTGGTTGACCATATCGCCATACTTACGAATCGGCGAGGTCCAGGTGGCGTAGGCGGGCAGCCCCAGGCCGAAGTGCGGGCCAGGCTGAGCCGACATGCTGGTGAAGCCCTGGAAACGGCGCAGGCGCGCATCCAGCCAAGCGTCGTCGCGGCTTTCAAGCGCACGCTTCAGCTCCTTATAGTGGGCAAGCTCGGTAAGTGCTTCCTGGGCCACTTCGATGTCTTGAGTCGCCAGGAACTCTTGTGCCGCTTCAGCTTTTTCCGGCTCGAAAGCGCGGTGTACGTTGAAGATTCCGTGGCCGATATGGCTAGCCAGGAAATCCGCGCAGCAGGCGTTGGCAGCAATCATCGACTCTTCGATCATACGGTTGGCAATGCGGCGGTCTTCGGTATGAATCCCCAGCACGTTGCCCGCTTCATCCAGATCAAACACGTAATCAGGACGATCTTTAAATACCAGCGCGTGCTCGTTGCGCCACGCGGTACGCGCTTCGGTCAGCTCACGCAGGGCGTGTAGCTGCTCGGCAATATTATCTGCCGGTGCCCAGTCGCCTTGACCTTCAATCCAATCAGAGACGCGCTCGTACACTAGCTTAGCGTGGGACTTCACGTTGGCCGCGAAGAAGCGGTAGTCGCCCAGGCTGCCGTCGGCGTTAATGTTCAGCGTGCAGGCCAGGGCAGGGCGCTCTTGGCCTTCCCGCAGCGAGCAAAGATCATCCGCCAACTGCTCGGGCAACATGGTCACGTTCTGGCCCGGCAGGTACACGGTAAATGCACGGACGCGGGCTTCCAGGTCAGCAGCGTGGCCCTCTTCCACATAAGCGGTGGGGTCGGCAATCGCCACGCTCAGCTGCCAGCCGCCTTCGGGACGGGCCACCACATGTAGGGCATCGTCCATGTCTCGCGTCTTTTCGCCGTCGATGGTAAAGAAGGGCTGTGCGGTGAGGTCTTCCCGCGTCAGTCCCTCGTCGCGTAGCGGCCAATCGCTGCCGGCATCCGGGCACTCTTGCTCCAGCGCGTGGCGAGCAAGCGTCACGCGCCACGGCACGGCGGGGTCGTCGGCTTTGGCCACCAACTCATCGATCTGGGAGAAGAAGCCGCGGTCGTTCTCTTTTAGCGGGTGACGCACCAAACGCGCCACGACCCAATCGCCGTCGGCAATGGAGTCTTCATCCAGGCTATTTTTGATGCGTGCTTTTAGAACGTTGCGAATCGAGGGGTGATCCGGCACCACCGCGAGGCGGCCTTCGCGCTTTTGCACGCGAGCAACGAAGCGGTCTAAACCGGCTTCAATAAGCTTTTCAGGCTCAACCGACTTTTTATCGCCGTTCTCGTGAATCACGGCTTCCACACGGTCGCCGTGCAGCACCTGTTTCATGGCGGGGGGCGGCACGAAATAGGATTCGCCGCTATCAGTTTCAAGAAAACCAAAGCCTTTTTCTGTGGCTTTGATCACCCCTTCAGCGCGCGGGGTGGTTTCACGGATCTGTTGCTTGAGCTGGGCAAGCAGGGAGTTGTTTTGAAGCATGTGTTCAATCAGTTGGCGAGAGTAGGTTGCCACTATACGGATTCCCACTGGCTGCGCCAATCGTTGCCCCTGGGGAAGTGGCGACGGCGACGGCAGGTCAATGACTTACTTACGGTTGGCTGAATCGGTTAAGCTGAGCGAACTGCAACGTTACTCTGCTAACGCACAAGGAGCGCTTTGATGACCCCTCGCCTGATCGTTTCCGACCTTGACGGTACGTTGCTGGGCAGCGACCACCGGTTACATGACAGCACCGTGGAGGTGCTCCGAGAGTTGGTTCGGCAGGGGCACCACCTGGCGCTGGCCTCGGGCCGCCACTACCACGATATGCGCGTCTTCCGCGATGAGCTGGGCGTGCCTGCTCACCTGATTAGCACCAACGGGGCTTACACCCACGACCCAGACGATGGCTTGGTTAGCGCGTCGCACCTTAACCCGGATCACGCTCACGCGCTGATTCATTTACCCCGGCCGCCACAGGTGCGCCTCAACCTTTACCGCGAAGCGGGCTGGCATGTGGACGCCGAAGCGCCACACCTGCTTTCACTGCACGCCTCGACGGGCTTTCGCTATGAGGTCGTGCCACCGGAGCAGATGGACGTCAACGGCGTAGGTAAAGTGCTCTATTTGGGCGACCCGGATGCGCTGGCAGAGCTGGAAGCTCAGGCCCAAGCGGCGCATGGCGATGGGCTGCACATTACCTACTCCACGGTGGACTCGCTAGAGATCATGGCGGGCGGAGTGAATAAAGGCGTGGCGCTCGCGGCGTTGCTGGAGTCGCTTGGGCTCACCGCCGCCGACTGCCTAGCCTTTGGCGATAACCTCAACGACACCGAAATGCTCACCTTGGCAGGCGAGGCCCAGGTGATGGCCAACGCTCATCCGGCGCTGTTCGATCGCGTGCCAGAAGCCCGGCGGATCGGCCACCACGGCGAAGCAGCGGTGGCGTTATTCCTGAAGCAGCGCTTTGGGCTTTAGCATTTGTCGCTGTCATTTTCGCTCTGCCACCTTAGTCGAGAGCCGCTTGTGGTAGGCGATACGCTCCACCATCATCTAGCCCCTAAAACGATAATAACCTTCAGGAGTGGGGCGAGCTTGGCCTGCTAGGTGACTTAAATGAAGTGGCGGATGCCGAAGGCTGGAACGACCTGTTACAGCCGGTGGTTCTGGGTCTACGGCCCGAGCACTTCAGCGAAGAGGATGTGCGGCTGAGCGGTATTAATCGCGGTGACGCGCGGCGGGGGCGGGCTCTTTGTCGAGCCGCTTGATCTGCCGCCAGAGGTCTTGGCGGAGGTCGGCTAATTTGGGCTGCTCCTCTGGCGTGAACACTACGGGGCGGCACAGCCGCTGGGCACGCAGTCCCAGGCGGGCGCTCAGCAACCCGGTCGCCAAGCCCTGGCCTGCTCGCGCCGAAAGGCGGCCTGCCAAGTCCAGCGAGAGCATGTCCATGCTGGCATCGGTAGCCAGTTCGCTGGCGCCTGCAAACGCCATGTTATGCAGCACGTGGCGAAATAGCCGCAGGCGGCTGGCGTAGCCAAGTTCCAGGCCGTACAGGCGGCTTAGCCTATCCACCATGGCAAGGCTGCGCCACGCCACCAGCGCCATATCCACCAGGGTTAGCGGGGAAACCGCTACCATGATGGCGGTTTCCCCCGACATGCGCGTAATCAACCGCTGAGCTTCCCGATCACGAGGGGCTAGCAGGTGGTAGCGCAGCAGGGTTTGAATCTCTTCACCGCTATGGTGAGGCTGGCACGCCCGCTGAAAGGCCAGCCAGTGCGGGTCGTCGTTGCTCAGTGCAAGCTGCTGTTTTAACTGAACGGCCATCGCCTGGGCCTGCTGGCTGGAGCGCTGGGGAAGCTCGGCTAGGTTGGCCCGCAGTTGGTCGTGCCGCTTTAAGCGCCGCAAACGGCCCAGCTCCTTGAGGAGCGATACGCCGCCCAAGCCAATCAGGCTAATCCCAAACAGCTGCCACGCCATCGCCATCCACTGGGACTGGGACAGCGCGTCAGGAATGCCGGTTGCCAGCTCTACCGTGCCGAGTGTGGCACCGCCTGCCAAGGCGAACATTAACCCCCAACGGCGCTTGCGGGGCGCGCCAAGGGTCTCTTCCGGCAGCGCTTTGAGTTCGGCTTGGGTCGCCAGCGGCTGGTGTGATTCAGTCGCTGCAAAGCGTTCATGCTGGCGCAGGGTTTCCTGGGTAGGTTCGGGCGGCGCTTCGGTTTGGAAGTCGCGGCGGGGCTGAGGGTTGCTCATGTCAGTTTGTCTCCAATCAGCCAGTCAATCGCGGCGTCCATACGGATGTGGGGCAGTGCCTCGCTATCGGCGGGCCTCGGGCGGAAGCTGGGGAAATCAAACCCTTGCTGCTGCCAAAAATCGGCTTTGGGCAGGCGGCTGGGCACATCGCCGGGGTACACCAGCACGTCTTCACCTTCTAACGTGGTGCCTTTCAGCGCTGGTGTTCGCTTGCCATCATGAAGCACTTCGCGGGCCTCGGTGGCGCGAATGGCCGCCAGCGACAGCGCTTTCACCGGGATATCGGCAAAGCGTAAGTCTTTCAATGGCTCCGCCAGCAGCGCTTCTAACAGCTGCACCACGTGGGTGTGTTGGTCGGGCGTCACGTGGTCCGCTTTGGTAGCGGCAATGGCGAGGCGGTCAATTTTGGGAGCGAACAATCGGGTCAGCAGGCTGCGCTTGCCGTAATCAAAGCTCTTCATCAGCTGTTGCAGCGCACGGGAAAGATCCTCGAAGCGCTCCGGCCCGGCGTTAAGCGCGCCCAACACGTCTACCAGCACAATCTGGCGGTCAAAGCGGCGGAAGTGGTCGCGGTAGAAGGGGCGCACCACCTGCTGCTGATAGTAGCGAAAACGCGCCGCCAGGGTGGCGTAGAGGCTCGATTCGGGCAGGGCGTCGAGGGTTTCTTTGGGAGTATCTAATCCGGGCAGCGGGAAGAACTGCAGCACCGGTGCGCCATCCAGCTCGCCGGGCAGTAAAAAACGCCCCGGCTGCAGGTCAGAAAAGCCCGCCTGCTTGGCGCGACGCAGGCCCAATGCGTAGGCCTCGGCCAGCGTGGCGAGCTGTGCTTCATCGGCTTCTGCCGTAGGGTCTAGCTGCTCTGCCTCGGTCAGCCATTCGCTAAACAGTGCCCGGCGGTGTGGGCCTTCGTGCTGAGCTTGGCTCTGGCTCCAGCTGTAGAAGTCGTGCTGGAGCAGCGGCAAATCCAGCAGCCATTCGCCGGGGTAGTCGAACAGGTCCAGCGTCAGGTGAGCGATATCCGGCGTAAACCAGCCCTGCTGGGCAGGGCGGTAGCGCAGCTGTAAACGCAGCTCGCTAATGCCGCGGGTGGGCTCGGGCCAGCGCGGCGGTGTATCTCTCAGCGATGCCATGCCGGGGTCATAAGGGAAGCGTGGCACGCCTAAGTCCGGCTGATTTAAACGCTGCGCGCCTAGCAGTCGACCTTCACGGGCAACCGGTAGCAGGTCTAACTGTGCTTCTACGCCTGCATGGCGTAGTTGGTTCACCAGCGAGGTTAAAAACGCCGTTTTACCCGCTTGCGAAAGGCCTGTCACCGCCAGCCGCAGCTGCCGGTCTCGGCTTCGCTCTAACAAATTGCTCAATTCGCGGCTTAACGGCTGGCGCATCCTGTCGCTTCCTTCATCGGGTGGGGCATCTTGGCGAGGTGGTGGAACGTTAGCGCTGCCACATAAAGACAAGTTGAGAGAGCATGGGCAGGGTCGCAATGATAAAACCGACGACCGCGAGGCTATAGCCGGGCCAGCGGCGCTGCATTTTTTGTGCAAGCGTTAAGCCAACCAAGCACACCACCATACCGATCAGGTTAAAGGCAAGCGTGGCTGCTTCCAGCCATTGTTGTGGATCCATCGTCGCTCCTTGGGGGTGTATCAATGGCTTGATCATAGCAAAGCCTTGATGAACCGATCATTAACCGCGGCTTATTGTCGTCCCTAGCAGGTGCTGTGCCCCTGGTACTAACCAAACGGGGTCAAGGCGAGTATTGGCGGCTTCAACGCATAAAAAGTGTTTGGCGGCGTCGGCGGGTGTGTCGCTGGGCAGGTCGCTATCCGGGTGCCAGACCACCGTGGAGTCGCTGGACTGCTTACCGATGCGCAGCGTGCGCTGGCCGTCGTTGAGCAGCACCGCTTCATTGGTGTGATAAATACGGTCGACCGGGCCACGAATCGCCAGCGTGCCCTGTTGCTCAGATTCCGCAAAGTCACGCAGCTTATCCAAATAGCGCGCGCCTGCTAGGCCTTCTAAGCGGCATTGATGCACCTCATTAACGGCCAGGTAGGTATGCAGTGCGCCGCTGGTTTTGATCGGAGCATCGCCAATGTTTTCGCTGATGATCTCAACGTTTAGCCGCTGGGCGTTGGCTTGAATGACCACGCGGGCGGTGAGCTGGCTATGCAGACACTCTTCCGGCGAGAGATGGACCTCGATGCCTTCGGCGTGGTCGTCAACGGCGTCCAGACGCCACATGGCGTGGCGGGCAAGCCCATGGAAGGGGCCGTTACGCTCGGGGCTTTCGTCAGCGTAGCGCTCGTCGGCAAACCAGGGCCAGCAAAGCGGAATGCCGCCACGAATCGCGCCCGGCAGCGCCTGCGGCGTTGGCGTTACCCATAGCCAGCCAGTGTCGTTTGTTGGCTGAAAGTGCAGCACCTGTGCGCCTTGCAGGCTAATGACCATTTCCCCCCAGGCCATGTTGAAGAGTGCGACGTCACGGCCCTCCCAGGTGGCGCGTTGATGACCATCAACATGGCTAAGTAGCTGTTTAAGGGAGTCGGGAATCATAAGAGGATCCTTGTGGGAAAAGGCAACAAATGGGCAGAACAGTAGCGCCGTGTGCTATGGTAGGACAAGCATAGATGGAAGGTAAAACCCCAAGCTGAGTGAAACCAAGGAGGTAGTATGGGCTTTATTGCGTGGTTAATCATTGGTGGTTTAGCTGGCTGGATTGCTGGCAACATCATGCGTGGCGGTGGTTTTGGTATTTTAGGCAACATCGGCGTGGGTGTGGTTGGCGCGCTCGTCGGGGGCTTCTTATTTAGTTTGCTGGGTTTACAGGCGGGTGGCTTTATCGGCTCGCTGGTCACGGCAACCGTGGGGGCGGTGGTCTTGCTATGGGTCATTAGTAAAGTCAAAAGCGCTTAGCGCACGCTGCTCTTTGCGGTAATCGCTGCCCGGCCTTTGTGCCGGGCAGCGCTGTTTTGTGCGGCTGCTATCGGTCTTGGCAGCAGATTCCGTTACACTATGCCGCTTTTGGCGGCCTCGTTGGTCTGCTCTGGTTGGTTATGGCTTTTATTGATCGCTTTCTGTTTCTTCGAGGTGTCTTTTGTTCGACGCACTAAATGCCTGGTGGGCTCAACAGCTGGTGCTGTGTGATTGGGCTTTTACACCGCACCCACTGGCGGTGGATGCGGTCGCGGCGGAGCAACGCCTGCTAGAACTGGGTATTACAGATCGTGGCGCGTTGGCAGACCAGCTGTTTTTTGCACTCGGCGCACCGTCAGGCAGCGCCGATCAGCTGTTGGGCGCGCTGGAGTGGGCAGCACTCGCCGGGGCGGCGGGTTGGCTAAGCCAGGCTCAGGCGACGAACTGGGCACACCACTTAACACGGCGCATCACTTCTGACTACAGCGATCAGCGAGCGTGGCTGTCGGATCTACGTCGTGCGCTGGGGGGCAAAGGTTGGGAAACTGGCGCAGATGACCGTTTTATCGACGCCTGCCAAGCATTGGCAGATCTAGAGAGTGAAGGTGAAGGTATCACATGGCAAACCCTGGATACTGAGCTAGCGCAACGCCCTGCACCGGCTTCGTTATGGCCGCAAGCCCCAGAAGCTCAGCCTTGGCGGTTGGGCGCGCTGTTTCGCCCAGTGGTGAGCTACCCGGCTAGCGCCGCCGACTGGCCCGATGCCAGCGAGTGGTTAGGGCACATCTGGCAAGTGTATGACCGCGAGCAACTATTAGAAGTGATGCTATGGCTAAGCGCCCAGGGTGAGCGCCAGCGCTGGGATATTGAAGCCCGCGAGCTGCTGACCATGGATCGCGCCCAGCGCCAAGAGTGGCAGCGGGGTGCGGTGAAGGATGCTCCCTACGCGCCCGTGCTCACTGCGTTCGTCAATCAGGGCGAGCCGTTGGAGTGGGCCGCCTGGGATTGGCTGCGGTTAGTAGAGCTCGCCTGGGCTGGTGCTTGCTGCGGCTGGCTAAGCCAGGCGGAAGCGGACGACCTAGCGGCCCATGCGGCTGACCTCATGGGTCGTCGTTACCACGACTGGCACGCAGTACTGAAAGCCTACATGCGCGGGCAAAGCCTGTTCGAGGGCGTTGATCGCCGGGGGATGACACCCAGCGCCCGCCACAAGCTGTTAATGCACGCTGCCCATAGCCCCTGGAAGCACTCGCTGGGTGCGTTACTGGACGAGCCGACTCGCCAAGCCTCGCGTACGCGTATCAAAGCGTGGCGCAACACGCCGCACCATTGGCTGCTCGCCTTGGCTGGCGTACGCGAGCCGGATGTCATGCTGCGTCAGCTCAATCCCTCGGCCCCGATTGCCGAGCAGCGCCGCGCTGATGCCGCCGTCTACCTACAGGATTCACTTGGCCTGCATGCGGATGAAGGCCATCAAGTGCTGGCGCGCTATTGGCTACCCGCCCAGGCGCACCATCTCAACCAGCTGGCTGCGGATGCCGCCCATGGCGTATTGCCACCGTCGCAGACGCGCTTTGGTCAGCCGACCCTCGATGAGCTCAAACAGCGCAACGCGGTAAAAGGCGTGAGCCGCCACGCCGCGACAATTCACATGGCCGAGAAGTTTGCCTTCTACCTGCACATGGCCCTCGATAGCGGCCTGTTCGAGCGCGAACCGCTCATGCAGCACGCCAGCGCCCTACGGAGCTGCCTATGCCGTTTTTATGCGACTCCCAAGCGCCTGCTAGAAGCCTGGTTTGCCTGGGAGAGCTGCCTGCCGGAGCCAGAGCACGACTCGCTCATTAATGAAATTGCTTGGCACCTGGAAGACCACGGCAGCCTGTTCCACTGGCTAGATTGGCGGCCAGGTGCGTGGTGCGAACCGGGTGAGAGACCTACATTGACCCACTTCACGGCGATGTCGCTGGTGGGGCCGCTGAACAGTGCGGTGTGGAGCGAGCCACAGTTGGAAAGTCCTCGTGAGTGCGCCGACATTCGCGAATGGGTAGAGAGCCACTATCACCTCTCTAGCGCCGACGACATGCAGGAGTTTTTGACCTTCATGTTGGAGGCGGGAGATCGGCAGGAGTACCAGATCAACTACGCGCCCTACACGCTGAACCCGGAGCGGTTGGCGGCTGAGATCGCTATATTGGAGTCCGGCGACTGCGGTGAAGAGGAGCGTCACCACTTGTTGCGCCTGCGCCGTGTGAGTACCAATGAAGATGATTGTAATGACGTGGACATGGCCGCTTGGGACATTGCCCAGCTCGTGGATCTTGCCATTGCGGCACGTCAGCTAGGTTGGCTCGACAAGTCAGCATTCGCGAACGTGCTCGACCGCGCCTATCAGTTGGCGGCGGATCATTACTCGGGTTGGCAGGAGTATGCGGCGGGCATGTACGCAGGGTTTTCGTTTTTTATGGGCGACACCCCGGAACGAGAGAGCTTCTTGGCCGGTTTTCGTCAAGCGCTGGTGGCTTGGTTATGCGGCGCGCCAGTGCTGGCCGGCCCCTGGGCAAGTCTGGATTTTCCGGGTAACAAGCCGCGGCATTTTGCGCCGTTGCATATCGACACGTTGCCGGGTGATCAACGAATCTTACATTAGACTCGCCAAGCATAGGATAACTAGCTTATAGTCCAGGGGTTGTAAAAAATGAGTTTTCTCATGCTTGGTTTTTTTCAATTTCCATTTTGTTACGAGGTTAATCGCATGGTTGCGTCGCCACACCCCGCTGTGACCGCTGTCCGTGTTGTAAGTGTTTGTGTCGTCGTTGCTTTGTTAGCTGGCTGTGCAGGCTCTGCCTCACGCCAGGACATGGAAGCCCCCGAGAATTATTTCTCGATGTCGCTTCCTGGCATGGAGGGAGTCACTCCCCAAATGTCGCCCGTTGATCCTATCAGTGCTCACCTGCGTAACCTGCAGACGCCCCCGCCAACGGTCGTTCGCCAAGCGCTGTTAGAGCAGCATCAGCGGTGGGCAGGAACGCCTTATCGGATTGGGGGGACGACGGATCGAGGGATCGACTGCTCTGCCCTGGTAAGAAACGTTTTCCGCGATACCTTTGACGTTGAGTTACCCCGTTCTACCCAAGATCAAGTGCATGAGGGACGCCCGATCGACCGCCAAGAGCTGCAGGCGGGCGATCTGGTTTTCTTCCGCCCACCCGGACGCTACAACCACGTGGGCATTTACGTCGGCAATGGCTATTTTCTCCATGCGTCCACGTCGAAAGGCGTGATTATTTCCAGCCTGGATAATAGCTACTGGCAGCGCTACTACTGGCAGTCGCGTCGTGCCCTAGAGCCGACCAATCTGGCCCAGCTCAGCAGTCGTTATACGCCGTAAGTGTCGGCCGTGCGCGTCGGTCAACATTGGAAAGGCCATCAATGATTGAAGCAAAAACGCGCGCCTGGTGGCGCGCGACGGCGGCCCTATGTTTAGGGTCGTTTTTGGTGTTTATTAACCTGTATGTGCCGCAACCGTTATTGCCGGGCCTGAAAGAGGCTTACGGGGTTTCCACCTTAGGCGTCAGCCTGCTGATGTCGGTATCTACGCTCTCTTTGGCCTTGGCGCTTTTGGTGTTTGGGCCGCTCTCCGATGCCATTGGCCGCGAAGGGATTATGCGTATCACGCTGCTCCTGGCGGGTGGTTTGTCGCTCGCTTTAGCTTTTGCTCCTACCTTCGAGAGTTTATTGTTTCTGCGCTTGCTGCAAGGCTTCGTGCTCGGCGGCTTGCCCGCCGTAGCGATTGCCTGGATGGGGGACGAGTTCGATAAAACCGCCTTGCTGAGTGCCGTGGGGCTTTATATTGGGGCCAATTCGTTAGGCGGTATTAGCGGGCGTATTGTTGGGGGCGGGGCGGCGGCCATTGGTGGGCCTAGCGCTGCGTTTCTCGCGGTGGGTGCCATGACCGTGGTGGGCTGTATCATTTTTTGGCGGCTACTGCCCAATAGCCAAGCCTTTACGCCTAAGCGCTTTCAATTACGCCAAGCGGTGGGGGACCTGCTCGGCCATTTACGCTCGCCGGTGCTGCTCGCTGCCTACTTCCTTGGCGGCATTAACTTTCTGATTTTTATTAATCAGTACAACTATATTACTTTCCGTTTGGCGGATGCGCCATATCAACTGGCGGCCAGTGGCCTGGGGCTGATCTTTCTCACCTACCTAGGTGGCACCTTTGGCTCGACAGTGTCGGGCAAGTTGGCGGGGCGCTTTTCCCCCGCCCGCTGCATAAGTGCGGGCATTGTGATTCTCATGTTAGGCACCGCCATCACCCTGGCGGACTCGCTGGCGCTCATCATCCTCGGCTTAACCATTAACGCCTTCGGCTTCTTTATGGCGCACTCATTGGCGTCTAGCTGGGTGGGGCGCTACGCCCAAGGGGCACGGGGCAGTGCCTCGGCGCTCTACCTAGTATTTTACTACCTCGGTGCCAGCATTGGCGGTTTTTGGCTGGAGCCTTTCTGGCGCTGGACGCAGTGGCAGGGTGTGGCGATAGGCTCGTGGCTGCTGCTGTGCGTGACGTTGGCCATTGGTGTTGGCTTATGGCGCTTTGAGCGCCGTGCTGCTAATACGTAAGCTGCCACCTGCCAGATGCCACTGTTGATGGCACAGCCGGTTGAGTAGTGCTGTGTCGTGACTAATCACGATGACGCCAAGCTGATAGTGTTCAGTGTGCGCTTTAAGCGCCTGCCACAGCGACAGCTGAGTGATGGGGTCCAGCATGGTGGAGATCTCATCGGCCACCACATAGCGGACGCCGGGGGCGAGGGCGCGCAGCACGCACACCCGTTGTAGCTCGCCGCCGGAGAGTGCGCTGGGAAAGCGCTTTAGCCATTCATCTTCAATGCCAAACGCCGCCATCAGCGTATCTGGCGGTGTCCACGCTTCCCTTAATATCTTTCCTACCCGCCAGCGCGGATTCACCGCCAATTCAGGCGACTGGGGCAGCCACTGCACTGGCCGCAGCCCGCGTGTGGGCAGCGGCGAACCATCTACCTGAACACTGCCTTGGGAAGGCGTTAGCTGGCCTGACAATAGCTTGCCAAGCGTTGATTTCCCCGATCCAGAGTCACCGCTGATTCCTAACCACTCACCGGGCGCAAGGCGTAGGGAGATATCCGCCAACAGCGGCGTGCCTGCCGCAAAGTGGAACGATAGCTGGTGGGTTTCAAGCAAGCGCTGGCTCCTGATGCGTCGGATGGAAGGGGTGTGTGCTGAACGCGTTATCCGGTAGCGCCTGCCACAAGTCTCGCGCATAGCAACTCATAAGCTGCTCGCCCTGGCCTTGGAAAGCCTGGGCCGGTGCGGTTTCCAGCGCTTGGCCCTGGCGAATCACGGAAACCCTGTCGGCAATGGTAAGAGCATGGCGCAGATCGTGGGTAATCAGCATCACCGCTTTGCCCTCTAGGGCGATAGCTTTTAGTGCTGCCAGCACACGGTCGCGCTGGTTGGGGTCAAGGCCTACGCTGGGCTCATCGGCAATCACCAGACGTGCGTTGCTCACCTGGGCCATAGCGATGAGCACCCGCCGCGCCATGCCGCCTGACAGCTCGTGAGGGTAGTGGGTAGACGCGTGGCTAAGCTGATAGCGGCTCAATAGCTCATCGGCGCGCTGATGGGCGGCTGAGCGACCAAATCCTGCCCGTTGGGCCGCCCAGCGTACCTGATGCTGGCTGCGGGCGAGCGGGTCAAGAGCATTCAACGATTGAGGAATGAGCGCCAACTGATGCCCCCTCAGCTGCCGCTGGCGCGCTGGTGTTAAGTCCTCCCCCTGGAAGCGCAGCTCTCCTGCGACCCGCGCCGCTTGGGGCAGTAGCCCCATAATGGCGTAGGCCAGCAGGCTTTTACCTGCGCCTGACGCACCCACCACAGCATGCACTTCGCCCGGCTGAAGGTGCAGCGAGAGCGACTCGATACAGGTGGTCCACTCCCGTCGCCACCAGCGGGGGTAGTAGGGGAGTTGCAGGGTTAGCCGGTCAATGGTCAGCATGGCAAGCTCCTTGTTAAACATCGCGATCTTTACAGCGCTTTGCGCAGCATCGAGGCGAAGCGTTCAATCGCCAGTACCATCAGCAGTAAACCCAGCCCAGGAAACACCCCTAGCCACCAGTAGCCGCCGGTAAGGTAGCGCATGGCGTCGGCCAGTAATACGCCGATGGCGGGCTGGGTAGGGTCTAAGCCAACGCCTAAAAAGGTCAGGGCCGCTTCATGCAAAATGGCGTGGGGAAACAGCAGCAGTGCGCCGACCAAGCAGTGAGGCAGCACATGGGGCAGCAAGTGGTACCAAACAATAAATCCTTGGCGTTTGCCAAACCCTTTCGAAATCGCCACATAAGGGGAGTTTCGCAAGCTGAGTAGTTCGGCTCTGAGCAAGCGGGCAAGGCTTGGCCAGTGGGTCAGCGCAACAGCGATAATGACAGCCTGGGTGCCGCCGCCCAGGGCAAAGGCGATCAGCAATAGTAAAATCAGGTGTGGCACGCTCAGCAGCGTATCAATCAGTAAGCTCACCAGCGCATCCAGTATGGGCGAGAGCATGGCGAGACTCGCCAAGCTTAAAGCAATCAGCGTGCCCAACAGTGCCGCGCTCAGCCCTACCCCAAAACTCAAGGCAAGCCCCGCCAGCGTGCGGGCCCAAAGCTCACGCCCTAGGGCATCGGTGCCCAGCCAGTGCTCGGCGCTGGGAGGCATGAGGCGGGCCTCGAACTGCATGTGCAGTGGGCTATCTCCCAGCCATAGAGAACTGCTGAGCAACAGTAATACCAGCAGGCCAAACACACCTGCATAGCCTGCTGCGACCAGGCGCGGCTGGCTATTCATTAGTGCGGTCCCGTGCGATACGTGGGTCGGCCCACTGGTAAAGGCCATCGGCGATGAGGTTGCCAACACTCACAAATAGCGCGGTAAATAGCGCTATGGCGAGCAGTAGCGGCACATCGCTTCGCAAGCCAGCGGCGACGGTCGCCTGCCCAAGTCCTGGGTAAGCAAAGACTTGCTCAACCAGAAGGGAGCCGCCAAATAGCTCGCCGAGAGAGGCAAACGCCAAAGTGACCGCTGGCAGGCTGGCGTGGCGCAGACCGTGGCGCCAGGCGATATCGAAACGGCTGGCGCCTTGGGCAAAGGCGTGCAACGCGGTATCCGAGCGCATAAACGCCGCCATCTTGGCCCGGGTATGTAGCGTGATGGTGGCAACGCCTAACAGGGCGAGGGTGAGAGTAGGTAAAAGAAGATGGTGCAGCTGCGTGAGCAGCGTTACTTCTTGGCTCAGCACGCCCGTGGGCCCTGCGCAGCAGGTGGGGGTCCAGCCCAAGGTGACGGAGAAAAGTAGCAACGCCAGCATGGCGAGCCAAAACGTGGGCGTCGAAGCAGTGATATAAGCATAGCCGCTGATCAAGCGGTCCAGCAGGGAGCCCTCTTTGCTTCCTGCGGCGATGCCGAGTACTACGCCAAGTATCAGCGAGAGCAGCCAAGCGCTCAACAGCAGAAAAAACGAGCGCTGGAAGCGCTGGTTAATGACGTCGCTCACCGGCTGGTTGTAGATATGGCTCCAGCCAAGCTCTCCGCTAAGCAACTGTTGCAGCCAGTGGTGAAACTGCACACTGGCCGGGGCGTTAAACCCCCAGCGTTCGGCAATCAGCGTGCGCTGCTCAGGGCTGACCTGGGCCATTTGCGGGCCAAGATAGGCATCCACCGGGTCGATGGGAGATAGCATCATTAGCCCAAAAGAGACCGCTGCGACACTCAGCAGTACCAGCAACAGCCGAAGTAGGCGGCTCGCTAGCCAAGCCGTTAATCGCACGTCCAGCGCCACTCAAGCAAGTTGGCGGTGACCGGCCAGCCGTGGCCGTGAGGGGCAACGCCCAGTTCGCCCAGGTCGAGGCAGCGGTTGGTGGCATACACGTGGGCAAGGTTGACCATCCAGGCCCAGCTGGTGTCTCCCTGTACCCCATAGCCGGTATCGCCGTCCCATTGGGCGGCTTGCCAATGCTGATTGGCTTCTTCGGTGTTAGCCGCCGCTTGGGCGGCATCCAGGTGTTGGTCGACCGCCTCGTTGGCGTAGTAACCACTGTTGTAAAAACCGAACCCAGCATGCTCGCTATGAAAGAGGTAGAACACTTCCTGCGGGCTATGGCTACCAAAACCAAACACAATGGCATCTTGATGGAGGGCTTCCCGCTGAATCTCGTCCCAGTGGCGGCCAGTGGGCTGCATCTCAATGCCGAGCGGCCGCACCATCTCGGCACTCACTTGGGCTAGCTGTTGGCGCGTGGCGTCGCTGGAGGGGTACGTGAGACGAAAGCGTGCGGGCTGGTCGCCTTTATAGCGCAGTCCGTCCTCCTCTTGGCGCTCCCAGCCTGCCTCCTTTAGAAGCGTATTCGCACGGGCTAAATTCGGCGCTGCCACTTTCTCGCCTTCTTGGCTCCACGGAAGGCCGTCCGCTGGCCCAAAGGCCGGGCGTCCAAAGCCGTTGAGTGCTACGTCCACCAACGTTTCTCGGTCTAAGGCTAGATTCACCGCTTGGCGAATAGCGAGATCAGCCGTGACGTTATTCCCGATGGGCGCGCCGTTGGCCGCTTGCTCGCCTTCATCAGGCTGCATGGGAAACAGAATGCCGCGGTTGTCCACACTGTTCATAATGACCCGCTGCATCTGCTCAGGGATGTTCTCTGCCAGCGCTGGTGGCACCGCAGCGAGATCCACCTGGCCTGCGTGAGCTGCACTTAGAGTGGCGGCTTCATCGGTAAACAGAAACACCAGACGCTCGAAGACCGGCGCGGGGCCGTAAAAGTAGGGGTTCCGCTCAACAATCAGCTGCTCACCCTCTTGCCACTCCACTAACCGGTAAGGGCCTGACCCCAGCGGCTGCCTGCCATACTCGTCGCCATAGCCGTTTTCTCGCTCGGCGTTGGGCACGATACCCAGTGTCATCAACTGGTCGATAAAAGTGATGCGCGGTGTTTTGAGCGTCAGCTCAACCGTATTACCATCGATAGCACGGGCGCTTTCCAGTGCGCTGAGATCGGCACGGCCACCTGCCTCAGCAGCAGCATTAAAGGTGAAGGCCACATCCTCAGCGGTAAGCGGAGTATTGTCAGAAAAGCGTACGTCCGTACGTAAAGTCAGCGTCCAGGTCAGGCGATCTTCAGAAAGGGACCATTCTGTGGCTAGGCCTGGTTGTGGGGTTAAGTCCTGGCCACGGGTAAGCAGCGTAGACTGAAATAGAGGGCTGCCGTACTGACCCCAGCCCAACAGCGGATCAAACCCTTGCTCCGGCTCACCACCAATGGCAAGCACTAGCTGGTCTTTGGCCAACGCTGGCGCGCTTAGCGCTACGCATGTGGCTGCGAGAGCCAGTATGATAGGGCGACGCATGGGACACCTTTTTCAGGCTATTGGTATGATGTTTTTACAATAACATCATACTAATAGCACTGGAAGTTGCGGCAACGCACAACATCAGACCAGTGAAGGAGAGGGTATGCAGCGGGTAACGGTAACGCTGGATGAGGAGCTGTTAAGCGAGGTCGATGCGCTGATGGCGCTGCGCGGCTATCAAAATCGCTCAGAGGCCATTCGTGACTTGACCCGCAACGGGTTAAAGCAGGTGAAAGAGGAGGTTGCGCCCAATGCGCCGTGTATGGGAGCGCTGGTGTATGTGTATGACCACGCGGCGCGAGATCTCTCTAAGCGCCTGACTCGTCACTCTCATGACCATCACGATTTAACGCTCTCAACGCTGCATGTGCATATCAATCACGATAGCTGCTTGGAAGTCGCACTCTTAAAGGGGCAGGGGAGTGCACTGAAGCAGTTTGCCGATGAGGTAACATCATCGCGTAGCGTGCGTTATGGCCAACTTGTGTTGATTCCAGAAGAGTCAGCATCACATAGCGGCCATTAAAATAAAAAGGGCGGCCCATTGGCCGCCCTTTGTGGCATGCAAGAGCTTAGTGCTCTACGCCGCCTTCGCCGTGCACGTGGCCGTGCTCGGCTTCTTCCTGGCTTGCTTCGCGTACGGTCGCAATTTCAACGTCAAAGTTGAGGTGCTGACCCGCCAGCGGGTGGTTGCCATCAACCACAACGGTGTCGCCTTCAACTTTCTTGACGGTAACCATGAGCGGGCCGCCTTGGGTTTGCGCTTGGAACTGCATACCTGGCTCAATGCTTTCAACACCTTGGAAGGCATCACGCGGTACTTCTTGCAGCAGCTGCTCTTGAACTTCGCCGTAACCCTCTTCAGGGGAAACTTTAACGTTCAGTTTGTCCCCAGCAACACGACCTTCAAGCTCTTTTTCCAGGCCTGGGATGATGTTGCCAGCGCCGTGGAGATACGTCAGCGGCTCGCGGCCTTCAGAACTGTCTAGCACCTCACCTGCATCGTTGGTCAGGGTGTAGTGGAACGCGACAACCGAGTTTTGCGCAATTTGCATTGAATAACCTTTCGGTGAGTGCATGTCCCAACATGGTAACGCGTGTGGGCCAGCTTGTCAGGGGGTAAGCGGGCTTTTTCCACCTCCACGCCTTTAGCGCTATTGCGCCGGGGGGTGTGCAGGGATACCCTACAGCAATTAATTTTTCTCTTGAAATAACACTCACCGGAGCCTGTTATGACTATCTTCTTAATTTGGGTTATCGCCTTTGTACTGATTGCTTATTTTGCTAATAAGCGTTGGGAAAACGGCGTTAGCCAGGGGCTAGATAAAATGCTGCCAAGCGTGCTGAAAACCCATGGCGGCAACCGCTATTTGTGGGTGGTTGCGTTGGCCGTATTGGGTGCTACAACTTTGATTCGCCCTGTAGATGTGCTGCTGGTGGCGATTTTGCTCGCGGTGATTGCATTGGTAGTGATGAAACTTGCCAACTGGGCAAGCAGAATAGCCCACTAAGTCGCGCCATCGAGTCCACTCCTGGGTTCGAATCGTCAAATAGCTGAATAAACAACAGCCCGGCCAAATCGGCCGGGCTGTTGTTTTGACGAGCCGCGACGCGTATAGCGTCGGGCGAATAGTGGGCACCTCTGGTGCTAGTAAGGCGCAACGCTCAGGTTGGCACCGCTGCCAATCAAACGAACCCGTTGGCCTGCTTGGTACTGACGATCGGCGCTTTGCACGACGACCACATCCGTCCCATCATCACGACGAATTTCCATTTCCAGTGCGTTGATCCGGTTGGCGCGATCTTCTGCGGCCGTACCGGCAACGGCACCGCCCAAGGCACCAGCAACGGTGGCAAGCTGACGGCCAGAACCGCCGCCAATTTGGCTACCCAGCAGGCCACCAATCACGGCGCCGCCGCCACCACCCAGCAAATTGCCGGTGCGGCTATCGGCCTGAATTTGCACGGGGCGAACGGCCACGATGGTGCCATAGCTGACGCTCTGCCCCGTTTGCGCTTGGTTACCACGGTAAACATCGCCGGAGTAGGGCGCGGTATTGGCGCAGCCAGCCAGTGTCAAAATGCTTAACGCGGCAACAGGTAGTAAACGTTTCATTAAAACCTCCAGTGGGTATCAGCATCTATGGCCGTGAATCGGTCGCAAGGCGTTGCGTACAATTTATTTTAGAACAGCGTTCGTTAAAAGATAACGGAATCGTACAGCTTTGACCAGCCATCCAGAAAAAAGGTCATAAAGTAAAGTGTAGACAGGCATTAAGAAAGCAGTGTGCAAAAATTTTGCACGCGTTTGGGTTAATTGCAAAGTATTAAACGGAAGGCAAAAAACAGGAGGCCGAAGCCTCCTGGAGGTATTGCGAGTAAGGTTGATTAACCGAACTGATTCATGGTGTTGTCTTTGCCGCCCGCTTTCAGCGCTGCGTCGCCATGGAAGAACTCTTTATGATCGTCACCGATGTTAGAACCTGCCATGTCCTGGTGCTTAACAGTGGCGATACCTTGGCGGATCTCTTGACGCTGCACACCTTCCACATAGGCCAGCATACCTTCGTCGCCAAAGTAGCCCTTAGCCAGGTTGTCGGTAGAGAGCGCTGCGGTGTGGTACGTGGGCAGTGTAATCAGGTGGTGGAAGATACCTGCTTCGCGAGAGCTATCGCGCTGGAAGTTACGCGTCCACTCGTCGGCCAATTGACCAAGTTCGGTGTTGTCATACTCCACGCTCATCAGCTTGTCGCGCTGGTAAGCCGAGACATCCTTGCCCTCTTTCTCCCAGGCATCGAAGACCTGCTGACGGAAGTTGAGCGTCCAGTTGAAGGAGGGCGAGTTGTTGTAGACCAGCTTGGCATCCGGCACCACCTCGCGGATACGGTTCACCATGCTAGCAATTTGGCCAACGTGGGGCTTTTCGGTCTCGATCCACAGCAGGTCGGCACCGTTTTGCAGGCTGGTGATGCAGTCCAGCACCACGCGATCTTCCCCCGTGCCCGGCTTGAACTGGTAGAGACCCGAGGCTAAACGCTTGGGCTTGACCAGCTTGCCGTTTTGCTTGATGACGACGTCACCGTTGTTGATGTCTGCCGCGTTCTCGATGACGTCCCCATCCAAGAAGCTGTTGTACTGGTCGCCCAGGTCGCCCGGCTCGTTGGTGACGGCGATCTTCTGGGTCAGGCCAGCGCCCAGAGAGTCGGTGCGGGCTACAATCACGCCATCTTCTACGCCCAGCTCCAAGAAGGCATAGCGCACGGCGTTGATCTTCGCCAGGAAGTCTTCGTGGGGAACGGTGACCTTGCCATCCTGGTGGCCGCACTGCTTCTCGTCGGAGACCTGGTTTTCGAGCTGGATACAGCAAGCGCCCGCTTGAATGAATTTTTTGGCCAGTAGGTAGGTGGCTTCGGCGTTACCGAAACCGGCGTCGATATCGGCAATAATCGGCACGATATGCGTTTCGTAGTTGTCGATCTTGCTGATCAGCTCTTGCTCTTTAGCGCTATCGCCTGCCGCCTTGGCGTCGTCCAGGGCGCGGAACAGGTGGTTGAGTTCCCAGGCATCCGCTTGCTTCAAGAAGGTATAGAGCTCTTCGATCAGGTGCGAGACCGAGGTTTTCTCGTGCATGGATTGGTCGGGAAGCGGGCCGAACTCGGAGCGCAGGGCTGCCACCATCCATCCAGAGAGGTAGAGGTAGCGGCGTTTGGTGGTGCCGAAGTGTTTCTTGATCGAGATGAGCTTTTGCTGACCGATGAAACCGTGCCAGCAGCCCAACGACTGAGTGTACTGGGAGGTGTCGGCATCGTAGGCGGCCATGTCGTCGCGCATGATCTTGGCCGTGTAGCGAGCGATGTCCAAACCGGTATGGAAACGGTTTTGAGCGCGCATACGGGCAGCATATTCAGGTTTGATGGCTGACCACTTGCCGCCTTGGGCTTCGCGAAGGTGGGCCATGGCTTTGATATCGTCGAGCAGTCCTGTCATGAGCTGATTCCTCCAGAGTTATCGTCGTTCGCACGTTAGCTTGTTCTTATGCTGCACCTGCGAGATAGATTCCAGCATTATTCAAATTCGCGACGCTGTCTCTACACCCATCGTCTCTTAATAAAACGTCGCGGTGTGGCGCTTTGCGTTTCACAGTGTCGGTGTCTCCAAAGAGGAGAGTCCTTAACGCTGCAGTGCAATAACTATCGACTAGGCAAGGAGATCCAACAATTGTCACTTGGGGGCATGCGGCGTTGTAGTCCGACGACAGCGACTACGCCAAACGCCCTGTTTGTGTAGTCGTTTTTCGTCATGGCTTTGACTACGAACACAAAAAAAGCGCCACACGGGGTGGCGCTTGGCGACATTGGCACTGAATCACTACAAAAACAGCGTCATCTCACGATGGGGAATGCCTGCATCCATAAACACGTCGCCGTGGGCAACAAACCCCAGGCGTTCATAGAAAGCGAGGGCATGTAACTGGGCGCTAAGCGCTGCATAAGAGTGGCCGGCCTCGCGGGCGGCTTTAATGGCCGCCTCCATTAGCTGGTAGCCAATGCCCGTGCCTCGGGCGCTGCTAAGTACCGCAACGCGGCCAATGTGGCCATCGGGCAGCAGTCGCGCGGTGCCTACCGGCTCGCCATTGAGAGTGGCTAAAAAGTGCAGGCACTCCGTATCGAGACCATCCCACTCCTCTTCTTGAGGAACTTGCTGCTCGTCGATAAAGACGATTCGGCGAATCAGCGAGGCTGGCTCACCCAGTAATGCCCAACTACCACTTTTTACCGTTACCGCTTCCACGTCTTACTCCTCGTCGTCTCCTTCGCCCATAAAACCAAGGCTGCCGCTGTTGATGAGCTGTGTAATCAGCGCTTTAGCGCCGTCAATTTCCAGCACCTCTTCGTACATCGGCGTTGGGTCAGCGAGGCGTTTTGCCAGAGTCTCTGAGCAGCTATGCCCGTCGCCATCGACAAATAGCGTGGTGCCTGACGCATCGCTACGCCATGCAAAGCGAGAACCCGGCATATGGAACAGTGGCTCACCGTCTTGTAGTTGAGCAACAAGGTCGGCTTCGCTCATCGGCTCTTCGAGGGGAACGACTTGATCGATATATTTGGGCTGGGTCATCACGCGGCCAAACCACTGAGCAACCTGTTCAGGATTATCCAGGGTGGAGAGAATAAACTGGCGCATGCGTTCGACGGCGGCATCGTCGAGCTCGCCTACCTCCTCGGCAGGGGCCATGCCCGCATCGCTATAACGCTGGGAGTCCGACATTTGTTCGCCGACATAATCGGCATACGAGGTGATGGCTTCGTCGGCCGAGGGCGCCCGGAAACCCACCGAAATCGTCATGCAGTCGTCGGTTTGGCTGACGCCGTGGTGTGCCCAGCCGGGGGGCAAATACAACATGTCGCCGGGTGCCAGGGTCCAGTCGGAATCTGCTTCAATCTCGAAAGACTGCAGAATGCGCAAGTCAATGCCCTGAATGATGGGAGCATTACCTGGCTGCTTGCCGCCAAGCTGCCAACGACGGTGGCCGCTTGCCTGCAGTAAAAACACATCATACTGGTCGATATGCGGGCCAACACTGCCGCCGGGCGGTGCATAGCTCACCATGATGTCGTCCAGCCGCCAGCGGGGTAGGAAATCAAACTCATCCATCAGCGCAGCGATAGAGGGCACATAGTGGTCGACCGCTTGTACTAGCAGGCTCCAGTGACCTTCCGACAGCCGCTCGAAAGTGGCGTCGTCGAACGGCCCGTGCGAGACCTGCCAGGGGCCGTCGGGGCCGTTCTCTTCGACCAGCCGCGCTTCGACGCCCGGTTCGCAGGCAAGACCTGCCAGCTCGTCGGGGTCGATGGGGCTGACGAAATCAGGGATAGCGCCACGAATCAGCAGTGGCTTCTGTTGCCAGTAGTTGGCCAAGAAGTCTGCGGGCGTTAAATCGCCCAGCAGGGTGAGTGGCTTATCGTGATGACTCATGGCGTTATCCTAGTTCAAGTGAGCGCTACGTTAGTGTCGCAGGGCGTCGTTTAGAGTGCAGCAAGCCGCTGGTTGAGTGCTTCGGCCTGGGCCTTCGCATTACCAATATAGCTGGCGGGCGAGAGCGCCTTCAGCTCATTTTTCACCGTCTCGGGCAGCTCAAGGGTATCAATAAAGGCCGCAAAGCCCGCTTGGTCAATACGCTTGCCGCGAGTAAGTTCTTTGAGCTTCTCGTAGGGCTTTTCAATGCCGTAGCGACGCATCACGGTTTGGATCGGCTCGGCCAGTACTTCCCAGCTGTTATCCAGGTCTTCTGCCAAGCGCGACGGGTTAGCTTCCAGCTTGCTGATGCCCTTAAGGCTGGCGTGGTAGCCAATCAGGCCATAGGCCAAGCCAACGCCTAGGTTACGCAGTACGGTGGAGTCGGTCAGGTCGCGCTGCCAGCGAGAAATCGGTAGTTTCTGTGCTAGGTGGCTCATCACCGCGTTGGCGAGGCCCAGGTTGCCTTCTGAGTTTTCAAAGTCAATCGGGTTGACCTTGTGCGGCATGGTGGAAGAGCCAATTTCGCCCTCTACGGTGCGCTGCTTGAAGTAGCCCAGGGAAATATAGCCCCATACGTCGCGGTCAAAGTCGATCAGGATCGTGTTGTAGCGGCAGATCGCATCGAACAGTTCGGCAATGTAGTCGTGGGGTTCGATTTGCGTGGTATAGGGGTTAAAGCTTAAGCCCAAGCCTTCAACAAAGGTGCGCGCGTTGGCTTCCCAGTCGATATCTGGGTAGGTGGTCAGGTGGGCGTTGTAGTTGCCGACCGCACCGTTGATTTTGCCCAGAATCTCCACGCTTTCGATCTGCTTGAGCTGGCGCTTGAGGCGATACGCCACGTTAGCCATCTCTTTACCTAGCGTGGTGGGGCTAGCCGTTTGGCCATGGGTGCGTGACAGCATCGGCTGGCCTGCATGGGCAATCGCCAGCTTGGCAATCTCATCGGCGACTTCGTGCATTGTTGGCAGCATAGCTTTTAGGCCATCTGCCAGCATCACGCCGTAAGAGAGGTTGTTGATGTCTTCACTGGTGCAGGCGAAGTGGATAAATTCGGTAACGGCGTTTAGCTCGGCTTGGCCTGCAATCTTCTCTTTTAGGAAGTACTCCACCGCTTTAACGTCGTGATTGGTGGTGCGCTCAATCTCTTTGATACGCTCCGCGTCATCGACTGAGAAGTCACGAATAAGCTGCTCTAGAAACGCGGTGGCTTCTGCGGAAAGCGGCGGGACTTCGACAATCTGGCCGTGCTCAGCAAGGCGCTGCAGCCAGCGCACTTCCACGATCACGCGCGCACGGATCAGGCCGAATTCGCTGAAGTGTTCACGTAGCGCGGCGGCTTTGGCGCCGTAGCGGCCGTCAACGGGAGAAAGGGCGGTCAGAGCAGAGAGTTGCATGGCTTGGTTTCCAGAGTGGTCAAAGTCGGAGGTCGAAAGTAAGGTATCTTGGCGGCTAGCTAAAGTTATCCAGCGCTCGGCGTAGCGCCTTGCGTTGAAACACCAGCTTCCAGCGGCGGCCGCCCTGCTGATGCCACAACAGCGCAAAGCGAATACCGGCCATTAAGCAAGCGCGTACTCGTTCCGGCATCATGCGGGTTTGCAGTAGCGAGGGGTCGCCCTGCACCACAATGCGCGTTTTAAACGTCGAAATGGTCTCTTGGTAAGTTTCACCAAGGCTGGCAATGACGTTTTCGTGAGTCGTTCCAAAGTGCTCTGCTTGCCCTTGAACATGGGTCAGCTTTTGGCCTAACACGTCCATCATCTGGCGGTCGGTGCGCAGCTTATTCATTAGCAGCAGCAGCGAAAATCCGTAGCGCAATACCACCGGGTTGGCCTGCTTACGGCCAACGAGTGCTTCCAGCGTATCCAGCCCGCGGCGCAGGTTGTTGGGGTGGCCGCCGTAGATGGCTTCAAAACTTTCCGGGTTGGTGTCTACCGTCGCGTTGATCAGCGTTTCCCACGCGCGTGTATCAACTTGTCCTGTACGGGCGAGTTCATCGACGAGGCTTGCTGCTTGAAAGACCCCCGCTAGCGCGAGGGCTTGACGGGCAGCGGGGGTATCGGGCGCGCGGTGAATAGGGGTTGCGCTCATGCAGCGGTCTCCGAGGCATTCCAGGTGGCGCGAATAACGCCGCCGCCTAAGCAGATGTCGTTATCGTAAAGCACCAGCGACTGGCCGGGCGTGACCGCCCACTGCGGGTCGTTAAAAATTACTTCAACGCTGCCATCAGCCTGGGCGACAATTTCGCAGGGGCAGTCGCTTTGGCGGTAGCGGGTTTTGGCGGTAAAGCGGCCTTGCTGAACCGGCGGCTTTCCGGCGACCCAGTCCATCGCCTCGGTGGCGAGTGCATTGGTGTAAAGCAGCGGATGATGCTTGCCTTGCACCACGATCAGCACGTTGCGCTCGAGATCTTTTGCCGCCACGTACCAGGGGTCTTCGGAGTAGTTGGCCAAACCGCCAATACCTAACCCTTGACGCTGCCCCAGGGTGTAGTACATCAAGCCCATGTGCTGGCCAATTTCATCGCCTTCAGGGGTCTCGATGGTGCCCGGCTGGGCGGGCAGGTACTGCTGCAGGAAGTCGCGGAAACGACGCTCACCGATAAAGCAGATACCAGTGGAGTCCTTTTTCTTCGCGGTGACGAGGTCGTGCTGCTCCGCCAGCGCGCGCACTTCAGGTTTTTCAAGCTCACCGACCGGGAACAGCGTGCGGGCAATCGCCGCTTCTGGCACCGCGTGCAGGAAGTAGCTTTGGTCTTTATTGCCATCCAGGCCTTTCAGCAGGCGCGGGTGACCGTCGCGGATGCCTTGGCGCACGTAGTGACCGGTGGCGATTTTATCGGCACCCAGCATCTCGGCATACTCCAAGAAGACCTTGAACTTGATCTCCCGGTTACAAAGGATGTCAGGATTAGGCGTACGGCCTGCTTTGTACTCTGCCAAGAAGTGCTCGAATACGTTGTCCCAATACTCGGCAGCGAAGTTAGCCGTGTGCAGCTTGATGCCCAGTTTGGCGCACACGGCTTCCGCATCGGCCAGATCCTCCTTCGCCGTGCAGTATTCGGTGCCGTCGTCTTCATCCCAGTTTTTCATAAACAGGCCCTCGACCTCGTACCCCTGTTGGAGCAGAAGGAGAGCAGAAACGGAGGAGTCGACGCCGCCAGACATGCCGACAATCACTTTGCCGGTGGCAGCGGTGTAGGTGTCTGACGCGTCCTGGGTGGCTGTGCCATCGGTGGATGTCATTGGCATCCTCAGTTGAAGTGGTGTGCAATTGGGCGGCGATTATACACGATGGGGGCTCGATGCTTCGAGTGCTTCACTCTTGGATCACCGAAAGCGGGAAGTGACGGTGGTTCAGGGCATCGTCAATGCGTTTCAGCACCAGCGGGCTTCTTAACCGCTGCGCGGCCGCGAGTGCGACGATCTCATCACGTGTTAACCAATGGGTAGCCACAATGGCCGGATCAATCGCCGTGGTGAGCGGCTGTTCAGGGACGCCGGTAAATCCATGACTATGAAACGTTTCTCCCTCTGGGGTGTGAAAAACGTACAGCCCTAAATAGCCGGTGAGCGATACCTGCCACGCCGTTTCCTCTTGCACCTCGCGCTGTATGGCGGCTACCGGCCCTTCGCCAAGTTCTACGTGCCCGGCTGGCTGATTAAAGAGCGTGTGGGCACCGCCTTTATCCTCTTCCACCATTAAAAAATGCTCGCCCTGCTGAATCACACAGGCCACCGTGCTGCGAATGGTTGGCCGAACAGTAGGAGAAGACGTCTTCATTTTTTAGGGCCTCTGGATTTGGTGCTTCGTTTGGGGGCTGCTTTTGCGGCACGCGCTTTATTGGTACCTGAGCCTTTTGGTGAGGCGCTTTTCGGCTTGGCGTTTTTTGGCTTAGCCTTTTTTGGCATGGCGCGAGGCTGCTTGGCATTGTCTGGGCGCGGGGCGTGCAGCGTCTCTTTGCGCCATTCGCCGGGGGCTAGTTGGCCAAGCTGCCAGGGGCCAATGGCCGCACGAATCAGGCGTAGCGTGGGAAAGCCTACGTGGGCAGTCATGCGGCGCACCTGGCGGTTGCGGCCTTCGCTAATGGTGAGTTCCAGCCAGCTGGTGAGAGGGTGGCGCTTGGGGTCGATCGGCGGGTCTCGTTCAGCGATAGCAGGCGGCGCTATACGGCGCGCTTTGGCGGGTAGGGTCGGGCCATCTTTTAACGTAATGCCTGCTTTGAGCGCGCGGATGGCCTCATCGGTAATGTGGCCTTCAAGCTGCACCCAATAGGTTTTTGGCTGCTTGTGTTTGGGGTGGGCAATGCGGTGAATAAGGCCCCCGTCATCACTCAGTAGCAGCAGGCCTTCAGAATCAAAATCAAGGCGGCCAGCGGCGTACACCTCTGGGGCGCGAATCACTTCTGCCAAGGTGGCTCTGCCCTGGCTATCGGTAAACTGGGAGAGCATACGGTAGGGTTTGTGCAGTAAATATAAGGTGCTCATCGTCTCACAAGCTGTCCCAAGAACTAGAGGTGGAGGATTTGTCGACAATCGCTCATGCGGTTAAAGTGCAGCGCTGGTATAATCTGGCGCAGCTGTTTGAGATGAACCGTTGGCATCGTGATGACCACCGTTTTCATCTGTCGTCATCGTTACCGCAATAACCACCGAGTGACCAGTAGTACCACCGACTGACTAAAGGGGCAGCGCATACAGGATGCTCCACCCGCTTCGCGGCATGGCTAATCGTTGAATGAGCCGCGTAGCTCAGGATTCTTTATAATCACAGCGACCGAAAAAAAGAGGTTAACGCAAAAATGTCTAAAACGCCGAAGATCATTTATACGCTCACCGATGAAGCTCCTGCGCTCGCTACCTACTCTTTGTTACCCATCATTGATGCCTTTACCGACTCTGCCGGTGTCGAAGTAGAGACCCGCGATATTTCTCTTGCTGCCCGCGTATTGGCACAATTCCCGGATATTCTGAGCGACGAGCAGCGCGTGAGCGATGACTTGGCGGAGCTTGGTCAGCTGGCGAAGACGCCTGAAGCCAATATTATCAAACTACCTAATATCAGCGCCTCTGGCCCGCAGCTAAAAGCAACCATCAAAGAGCTGCAAAGCCAGGGCTACCCGCTGCCTGACTACCCGGAAGAGCCGAAAAACGACGAAGAAGCCTCCGTTAAAGCGCGTTACGACAAAGCCAAGGGCAGTGCGGTAAACCCGGTGCTGCGCGAAGGTAACTCCGACCGCCGCGCGCCGAAGTCGGTCAAGAACTACGCTCGCAAATACCCGCACCGCATGGGTGAGTGGAGCGCTGACTCTAAGTCCCATGTGGCTCATATGAGCGAAGGCGACTTCTACGGCAGCGAACAGTCGGCGGTGATGGAAAAAGCCGGCACGCTGAAGATTGAGCTGCAGCAAAAAGATGGCACCAACGTGGTGCTAAAAGAGGGCCTTGCGGTACAAGCAGGCGAAGTCATTGACGCCGCCAGCATGAGTAGCCGCCGTCTGCGCAGCTTTATTGACAGCCAAATCAGCGATGCCAAAGAGAGCGGCGTGCTGTTCTCGCTGCACTTGAAAGCTACCATGATGAAGGTCTCCGACCCGATCATGTTCGGTATCGTGGTAGAAGAGTTCTATAAAGAGGTGCTGGAGAAGCACGCTGACGTGCTGAAGAGCGCTGGCTTCAATCCGAACAGCGGTATCGGCGACCTTTACAGCGCTATTGAGAAGCTGCCCAGCGACCAGCAAGAGGCGATCAAAGGCGATGTAGAGGCCCTTTATCAAACTCGCCCGGCCATGGCGATGGTGAACTCCCATAAAGGCATCACCAACCTGCATGTGCCCAGCGACGTGATCATCGATGCCTCTATGCCGGCGATGATTCGTGATTCCGGCAAGATGTGGAACGCGAATGACGAGCTGCAAGATGCGAAGGCTGTTATCCCTGACCGCTGCTACGCCACCATTTACCAGGCGGTGATCGAAGACTGCAAGCAGCACGGCGCGTTCGATCCGACCACCATGGGCAGCGTACCTAACGTGGGCCTGATGGCGCAGAAAGCCGAAGAGTACGGCTCTCACGATAAAACCTTCCAAATGCCTGCCGACGGGACTGTCGTGGTCACCGACGATTCAGGCCAAACTGTGTTTAGCCACACGGTAGAAGCAGGCGATATCTGGCGTATGTGCCAGACCAAAGACGCGCCGATTCAAGATTGGGTGAAGCTGGCCGTGACTCGCGCTCGCGATAGCGGTGCCCCGGCACTGTTCTGGCTCGACGCTAACCGTGCCCACGACGCGCAACTGATCAAGAAGGTCGAGACGTACCTGAAAGATCACGACACCGCTGGCCTGGATATCCGAATTCTCGCGCCGGTCGATGCGATGAAGGTTTCTTTGGAGCGTATCCGTAAAGGCGAAGACACCATCTCCGTCACTGGTAACGTGCTGCGCGATTACCTAACCGACCTGTTCCCGATCATGGAGCTGGGCACCAGCGCCAAGATGCTCTCCATCGTACCGCTGATGAACGGTGGTGGCCTGTTTGAAACCGGCGCTGGCGGTTCTGCACCTAAGCACGTTCAGCAGTTCCTGGAAGAGAACCACCTGCGTTGGGATTCGCTGGGTGAGTTCCTGGCCCTGGCGGCGTCGCTTGAGCACCTGGGCAGCACCTTCGGTAACGCCCGCGCGACGCTGTTGGCAAAAGCGCTGGATGAAGCCAATGGCAAATTCCTCGACAGCAACAAGTCGCCATCGCGTAAAGTCGGCGAGCTGGATAACCGTGGCAGCCACTTCTACCTGGCAATGTACTGGGCAGAAGCACTGGCCGCTCAGGACCAGGACGCCGAACTGAAATCCCTGTTTGGCCGTCTGGCCGAGACGCTGCAAGCCAGCGAGAGCACCATCGTCGATGAGCTGAACAGCGTGCAGGGGCAGCCGGTGGATATCCAGGGATACTTCCACCCCAACCGTGAGCTGGCCAGCCAGGCCATGCGCCCGAGCAAGACCCTCAACGACGCGCTGGCCATGGTGTCCAAAGGCTGATTATCCGCTGAGCCGTCGCGCTTTAGCGGCTGATCGATCCCTCGCCCGCCTTGCGGGCGAGGGATTTTTATTCTCTCCTGTGTGATAATTTTTTACCTTTCATGAACCCTTGTTGATGGCAGGCGTCTTATACATAGGTGTACAGTCTGTAGAAGCCTGGACTGTAAAAGCCTCGTCTTTGAATTGATCCAAGGCCCTGACTGTCAGCAGCAAGAAGATGATGCACGTGACTTATGCCTAATACATACCCTCTGGACGTGATCGCGACTCTGCAGGCAGGCATGACGCGTCCAGGCATGCCAGAACACGATGATGACTTAGCGGTGCAGTCGGCCGAGCCCGCGCTGGCACAGCCGCCTTTATATAAAGTGGTGTTGCATAACGACGACTACACCCCCATGGAGTTTGTTGTTGAAGTGCTGCAAGGCTTTTTTAATATGGATAGCGAAAAAGCCGTGCAGGTGATGTTGGCGGTGCACACCCAGGGGAAAGCCACCTGCGGCATTTTTACCCGGGATATTGCTGAAACTAAAAGTTATCAAGTGAATGAGTATGCCCGTGAATGTGAGCACCCGCTAATGAGTGACATCGAAGCTGCTGATTAAGCCTATTTGAAATGAGTAGCGTTGAAAAAAAGTAGCACAGGGGCTTGCAACCACGCCATTTGTACCCGATGTTGAAAGTGCCGGTCGATTAAACTGATCCGACGCAAGCCCTAGGTGTCGATATACCCTAGGTAGTAGCGAAAAGGGGACTGCCATGCTGAGCAAAGAACTTGAACTGACCCTGAACACGGCCTTCACCGTGGCTCGCTCAAAGCGCCACGAATTCATGACCGTAGAGCACCTGCTTCTGGCGCTGCTAGACAATGCCTCTGCGGTGGATGTGCTGAAGGCGTGTGGGGCAAACCTCGACAAGCTGCGGTCCGATCTGCAGGATTTCATTAACTCGACCACACCGCTGATCCCAGAAGGTCAGGGTGACCGTGAAACGCAGCCAACGCTGGGCTTTCAGCGCGTGCTACAACGTGCTGTATTCCATGTTCAATCTTCCGGTAAAAGCGAAGTGACTGGCGCTAATGTGCTGGTGGCCATCTTTTCCGAGCAAGAGAGTCAAGCGGTTTACTTCCTTAAACAACAAAGCGTGGCGCGGGTAGACGCGGTGAACTACATCGCCCACGGAATTTCTAAAGTCTCTGGTCATGGTCCGTCGCCATCACCTTCCTCTCAAGAGAGTGACGACGCAGAAGAGGGGAGCGCTGAAGGCGCTGCTCATCCGTTGACTGGCTACGCCACCAACCTCAATGAGCAGGCACGTCAGGGTAAAATCGACCCTCTGATTGGCCGCGACCATGAGCTTGAGCGCGTTGTGCAAATTCTGGCCCGCCGTCGTAAAAATAACCCACTTCTGGTGGGTGAAGCGGGTGTGGGCAAAACCGCTATTGCCGAAGGCTTAGCCAAGCGCATCGTCGAAGAAGACGTGCCGGAAGTCATTGCCGACGCGGTGGTTTACTCACTGGATATGGGCGCACTGCTGGCAGGCACCAAGTACCGTGGCGATTTCGAAAAGCGCCTCAAGAGTCTGTTAAGCGAGCTGCGTAAACAGCCCAATGCCATCTTGTTCATCGATGAGATTCATACGGTCATTGGCGCGGGCGCTGCCTCGGGCGGCGTGATGGACGCTTCCAATCTGTTGAAACCGCTGCTCTCTTCAGGCGAGCTGCGCTGCATTGGTTCGACCACGTTCCAGGAGTTCCGCGGAATTTTCGAGAAAGACCGCGCCTTGGCACGCCGCTTCCAAAAGGTCGACGTGCTGGCACCGTCCGTTGAGGACACCATCAAGATTCTCAAAGGGCTGCGTTCGCGCTTCGAAGAGCACCACGAACTGAAATACACCGACGGTGCGCTGGAGAGTGCCGCTCGTCTGGCGGATCGCTACATCAACGATCGCTTCCTGCCCGATAAAGCGATCGACGTGATCGACGAAGCGGGTGCGCATCAGCGGATGCTACCCCCTGAGGTACGTGCTACGACGATCGACGTGGAGCAGGTGGAAGCCGTGGTGGCCTCCATTGCGCGCATTCCGCCGAAGAGCGTCTCGAGTTCGGATCGTAAACAGCTCGAGAAGTTGGACCGCGACCTGAAAATGTTGGTGTTTGGTCAAGATGAAGCGATCGATTCACTGTCGGCGGCCATCAAGCTCTCCCGGGCGGGCCTGAAATCTCCCGATAAGCCCGTGGGCAGCTTCCTGTTCGCAGGCCCGACTGGGGTCGGTAAAACGGAAGTAGCCAAGCAACTGGCGCATATCATGGGCATTGAGCTGGTGCGTTTCGATATGTCGGAGTACATGGAGCGTCACACCGTGTCGCGTTTGATCGGTGCGCCTCCAGGCTATGTGGGGTATGACCAGGGTGGGCTACTGACCGAGGCCGTCACCAAACAGCCGCACTGCGTGCTGCTTCTCGACGAAATCGAAAAAGCGCATCCAGAAGTTTTCAATCTGCTGTTGCAGGTCATGGATCACGGTCGTTTGACGGATAACAACGGCCGCGAGGCAGACTTCCGCCATGTGATTTTGATCATGACCTCGAACGCTGGGGCGGAGCAGGCATCGCGTCGCTCTATCGGTTTCCAGAGCCAGGATCACTCGACGGATGCGATGGAAGTGATTCGTCGGACCTTCTCGCCGGAATTCCGTAACCGCCTGGACGGCATCATTCAATTCCATGCGCTGCCCACGACGGTGGTGCGCAACGTGGTCGACAAGTTCTTGATCGAGCTTCAAGCGCAACTAGACGAGAAGCGCGTGCAGCTGGATGTAGACGACGTCGCCCGGGATTGGCTAGCAGAGAAAGGCTACGACCCGGATATGGGGGCAAGGCCGATGGCTCGCTTGATCCAAGAGAAGCTCAAGAAGCCACTCGCAGAGATGATTCTGTTTGGAGAGCTGGCCGAGCACGGTGGTATCGTCCATGTTAGCCTGGAGGAGGGAGAGCTTCATCTTTCGACAGAGTCGGAAATGGCAGATGCGCCCTGAAAAGGGCGCTAAGATGACCGACAAGCAGTAATGCATACTCGCTAGCACGCACAGCGCCCTGTCTTCGACGGGGCGTTGTCGTTTCCAGGGAGCGGCGCCGTCGTTACGCGGTGCTACTAATAGCCGTGGGACGCGATCTGTGAGCAGACGTTGCTTGAGGGCACACTCAAGGCTTAGCGCGAGCGATAAACGATACGGCCTTTGGACAGGTCGTAGGGCGTTAGTTCTACCTTGACCTTGTCGCCAGTCAGAATGCGGATGTAGTTTTTACGCATTTTGCCAGAGATATGAGCAGTCACAACGTGGCCGTTTTCCAGCTCAACCCGGAACATGGTGTTGGGAAGGGTGTCAACGATAACGCCTTCCATTTCAATATGATCTTCGCGTGCCATATAGGCAGATCCTCACTTATTTTACATCGTGGATAGTCGAATGATTGCCTCAATAAGCGCTGGCACAAACCTGCTCGCCTAAGAAACAGCGCTATATTGTGCCGTAAGCCTGCCGTCAAGGCAAAAAAGCTGACCAGATTAGCGAATTAAAGGTCGCCAATGCCGCCCGTCCAGCAGCTCGATGGGTGAAAAAGACTGCTTGTAGCGCATCTTACGACACTCTTCAATCCAGTAGCCAAGATAAAGATGAGGCAGCTGTTTTTCTTGGCAGAGCGCAATCAACTTTAAAATGGCAAAGGTGCCGAGTGAGCGCTTATCCAGCGCTTCATCGACTTTAAAAAACGTGTAAATAGCTGACAGACCGTGCTCTAGCTGGTCAAACGCTGCCACGGCCACCAGCTCACCTTCTAGGTACATCTCCATGAGGTGCGCATAGGGTTCTTCAAGCGTCAGAAAGGTACGGTACTGCTCGCGGCTGGGTGGATACATGTCGCCGTCTGCATGGCGTTGGCGAATGTAGTCAGCATATAGAGCGTAGTGGTTGGCATCGAAGCGCGCGGCGATGACGCGGGTCTCAATATCGTGATTGCGTTGCCAAACTTTTCGCTGAGTACGGTTGGCGCTAAATTCGTCCACCGGGATGCGGACTGAGCGGCAGGCATTGCAACCTTCGCAGTGAGGGCGGTATAAGTGGCGTCCGCTGCGTCGAAAGCCAAGCAGAGACAGCGAGTCGTACACCCCAGGCACCGGCGACTCCTGAGGATCCAGAAACAGTGTTGTTGCCTCTTTGCCAGGAAGATAGCTGCAGGCATGAGGAACGGTTAGGAAGAAGCGCAAATCCCGCACAGGGCGGCGAGGAGCGTTACTACTCACGGCTTGCCTCCTTGGTGAAAAACGGCGCGGTCACTCTGCTTCAGCGCCTGAGGGTATCGCCGCCAGCCATGGTGAGGCAGGCACGGATGGCGTCTGATGGGCAGGTGGTAAGCGAAAAGCCTTTTCTGGCAACCATTGTTCAAGGTAGTTGATGAACGTGCTACGGGCGACTGTTGTCGCACCCAGGCTGGCTAAATGCGGCGTGTGCATTTGGCAGTCGATGAGTTCACCACCATGGCGTTGCATGGCGCCTGCCAAGTAGGCCAGCGCAATTTTGGAAGCGTCGGGTTGACGTGAAAACATCGACTCACCAAAGAACACTGGCCCCATGGCCAGCCCATACAGCCCGCCGACCAGCTCGCCGTCACGGTGTACCTCAATGCTGTGGGCGATGCCAAGTTCGTGAAGGCGCTGATAGGCACGACGCATATCCGGGTTAATCCAAGTGCCCGGTTCATTTTTACGGGGAGCAGCACATGCCTCAACGACCTGGATGAACTGTTGATCTAGTGTCACGCTAAAGCCACCATGTCGCAGCCGTTTAGCTAGACTGCGGCGTCGTTTAAACTGAGCAGGCAGCAGTATCATGCGCGGGTCAGGGCTCCACCATAAAATGGGGTCCTTGTCGCTATACCAAGGAAATATCCCTTTCCGGTAAGCGTCTACCAGCCAGGCTGGTGTAAGCTCTCCACCGGCGGCTAGGAGGCCGTTGGGAGACTCTAATGCCTGTTCGGTAGATGGAAATGAAGGGTGTGGCGATGAGAGCCAAGGTAGCATCGCTTGCTCCTGTTGCTGATAGCTTCTATAGAAGCGCTGTGACGGCGGAAGGATGCTCGGTATGATGCAAACTCGCAAGTGGATTAAAGACACCGTGTGGTGTAAAGGGAGAATCGCTTGAAAGTAAATAAGGCGGTAGACAAGCGAACGCAGCGACAGTCGCGTCAGTCACCATCTAGTTCTAATTCATCGACGCGGGTGAATGCCGCAAAGGATAAGGCGCGCCGGTTTGGCTTGCGCCTGCAAGGATCCGCCCGTGAAGGGGTGGTGGTTGTGATGCTGGCGCTCTGCGTCTTTTTGCTATTGGCGCTGTTTAGCTACCATCCAGCCGACCCCGGCTGGTCGTACCAAGGGCCTGAAACCGATGTGCGTAACTGGATGGGCCCGGTTGGTGCATGGCTGGCCGACGTGCTCTATTCACTGCTCGGGGCCAGTGCCCTGTGGTGGCCGGGAATGTTTGGTTACGCCGCTTGGTGGCTGATGCGCTCACGCCAGGTGCGTTTCGAGCTGGATCCGGTGGCCATTGCCGTGCGCGCAGGCGGTTTGGTGTTGCTAATGTTCGGTACGACCATGCTGGGCGCACTGCACTTTTATCATCCAGATAGCATTCTGCCCTATGCCTCAGGCGGTATTTTAGGCGAAGGGCTCGTCGGTACGCTGAAACCGTTGGTGAGTAGCGGCGGTGTGGGCTTGATTGCCGCCGCGCTAATTCTGATTGGCTTCCCGTTATTCAGCGGCATGTCGTGGTTACAGGTGGCCGATGAAGTTGGACGCAAGCTGTGCCGTATCGGCGGATGGTTTAGCGCTCGCCGTGCTAAAGGTCGCGAAAAGCGTGCTGAGCGCGCTGCCGTGCGTGCGGCTGCTAAAGCGGCGTCTAAAAAAGTGAAGCAGCGCTCCTGGGCAGAGCCTAGCGATACCAGTACGGACGCTGTAGATGAGAAAGAAGAGACGCCAGCCGTCAATGCTGCACCTCGCGCCAGTGAATCGCCTGCGCCGCAGGAGCGCCCTGCCGTTAGTGAGCGTTCACCATCAAGTCGTCGCGAGCGGCGTGAGCCAAGCTTCTCAGCACCTGTAGAAGAGACGCAAGAAGAGACATCTACTACGGATACCTCCATTCCTTGGGAGGCAGCCACTGTACTGAGCGAACGCCATGGAGCGAAGCCGCAAAGCACCTCAGAGCCTCGGACGGCCGCGCCAGAAGCGACTCCGCCAGCGCCTGCCAAGACGCAGGAGCCAGAAGCGCCCAGTGAACCACTAATGTCGTTATCCGCTAAAGAACCGGAGCCAACGCAACAGCCTGAGTCTGCAGTTGAAAAAGTTCCAGCGCCTAAGCCTGAAACACCTGCGCCAACTGAAACACCCGAGCCGATGCCTAGCCATGAATTGGGTAGCAATACACCGCTGCGGGTTGAAGATGAGCAGGAGCGTGAGCTCTATGCAGCTTCTGTACCGCTGCGTGCAACGCGCGATGAGCGGGAACCGGAAGCTACTGAGCCATCAGCATCCACCGCGTTTACGAGCCGCCCAGAGCCGGAGTCAGAGCACCCCGAACCAGTAACGCTGCGCAGTGAAGATAGCCAGCCAGCCTACCAAGCCCCCTCCATAGCGGCTGAACCGCGCCGAGAGCGAGTGCCGGAAGTAGTGCCAGAGCCAGTGTGGGGTGACGAAGATGACGATGAGTTATCCGTCAGGCCTGTCGCATCTGCTACTGCCAGCTCGCGCCATGAGCCAACCTTCTCTACCGAGCAAGTTGAGGAGGAAGCGGATAACGGCCCCACGCTGTGGACGGTGGAGCATCTGCAGAACCAGCGCCCAGCGTTTGAAACGCTGCCCGAGCCTGAAGGCGATGTGCCCAGTTTGCAGCTGTTAACGCCCCCAGAGCCGCATCAGCCTAACTATACCGATGAGCAGCTGGCGGACATGGCCGAGCTTCTCGAAGTGCGGCTGCGGGAGTACGGCGTCAAAGCTGAAGTGGTGGATACTTGGCCGGGCCCGGTGATTACGCGCTTTGAGATTAAGCCGGCCGCTGGGGTGAAAGTTTCTAAGATCAGCAATTTGGCGAAAGACCTTGCCCGCTCGCTGATGGTGAAAAGCGTTCGCGTAGTAGAGGTCATTCCCGGTCGGCCAACGGTGGGGATCGAAATTCCTAACCCGCACCGCGCGATGATTCGCCTGCGTGAAGTGATCGACTCTGACCGCTATCAGCAGGAGAGCTCACCGCTAACGATGGCGCTGGGCCAAGATATTGGCGGTGGGCCGGTGGTCGCGAACCTAGGCAAAATGCCCCACCTGCTGGTGGCCGGTACGACCGGTTCGGGTAAATCGGTGGGGGTCAACGCGATGCTGATCTCCATGCTGCTCAAGGCTAAACCCGATGAGCTCAAGCTGATCATGGTCGACCCCAAGATGCTGGAGCTATCGGTGTATGACGGTATTCCGCACCTGCTGGCGCCGGTGGTCACCGATATGAAAGAGGCGGCCAACAGCCTGCGCTGGTGCGTGGCGGAAATGGAGCGTCGCTATAAGCTGATGGCGGCGATGGGCGTACGTAATATTGCCGGCTTTAACGCCCGCCTAGACGAAGCCGAGCGTGCCGGCGCCCAGGTGGCCGACCCATTATGGGAGCCGCAGCCCTGGGAGATGCACCAAACGCCGCCGGTGCTGGAGAAGCTGCCCTACATCGTGGTGGTCATCGATGAGTTTGCCGATATGTTTATGATCGTCGGCAAAAAAGTCGAAGAGCTGATCGCACGTCTGGCACAAAAAGCGCGGGCTGCCGGTATTCACCTGATTCTTGCCACCCAGCGTCCATCGGTGGATGTGGTGACTGGTTTGATCAAGGCGAACATTCCTTCGCGAATGGCCTTCCAGGTCTCCTCGCGAATCGATTCGCGTACCATTCTGGATCAAGGAGGGGCAGAGAGCCTGCTGGGACACGGGGATATGCTCTACCTGCCCGCCGGTTCCGGGCCGCCTAATCGGGTTCACGGTGCCTTCGTGGACGACGATGAAGTCCATCGAGTGGTCGATGATTGGAAGCGTCGCGGCGAGCCTGAGTACATTGAGGAGATTCTTTCCGGCGGTGTTTCTGCGGATGCACTAACTGGGCTTGAAGCGGAAGGGATTGATGGCGACGATGCCGAGCAGGATGCGCTTTACGATGAAGCGGTGCAGTTTGTGACCGAGACCCGTAAGGCCTCGATTTCTGCCGTGCAGCGGCGATTTAAAATTGGCTATAACCGAGCGGCACGCTTAGTTGAAGCCATGGAGGGCGCAGGCGTTGTCTCCTCTATGGGCACCAACGGTGCTCGCGAAGTGCTGGCACCGCCGCCGGTTGGTCACTAAGCGTGGCCTCACCAATCATGCAATAAGCGTGAAAGTCGCGCCGCAGGCGAAACCCTGCGGCGCTTTTTACGTCTGAGAGGCATACGGAACGTCTTATCGCTCCTTGCCTCGTCCGCTATTCGGCAATGAATGCCTAGGGAGAAAGAACATGCGCGAACCCTCTAACCGTCGCTCACCTGCGTTGGTGCTTGCCGCCAGTGCGCTCGGGTTAACCTTTGCTGCACCGATGACAGCGTGGGCCAATGAGGCCGCAGAGCGGCTTACCGAGCGCCTGGATCCTCTGGAAAACTACCACGCGACTTTTGAACAGCAGATTCTGGATGGTGGCGGTGAGCGTCTTCAGAGTGCCCGTGGGGAAATGTGGTTATCGCGCCCGGGTATGCTGCGTTGGGAAGTTGAAGCTCCGTACTCGCAAACCGTGGTCTCTGATGGTGAAGATGTCTACCTTTACGATCCAGATCTTGAGCAAGTGACCGTGCAAGCGATGGATGACCGTGTTACCCACACGCCCGCGCTATTGCTGTCAGGTAGCGCCGATGAGCTAACCGCCAGCTACGATGTGTTTTACGAGCAGCAGGACGGCGATGACGTGTTTACGCTGATTCCTACGCTGGCAGACACGCTATTTGAAGAGCTGAGCATGGTCTTTGAAGGTCAGATCCTGACCGAGCTGTGGATGATGGACAGCACTGGCCAGCGCACCGCCATCACCTTCAGCGACATTACTCGCAATGGCAGCATTGATCGTGGTCTATTTGATTTCCAGATTCCTGAAGGCACCGACGTTATCCGCGAAGAGCTTTAAATCTCTGGCGGTTACTTCACCGTGTTAACGCAGTTTATCAGGCACTTTTAGGGTGCCTGATCTGCTTCCTGATCCCGCTGCTCCCGCCACGCCATGATTTCCCCAAACCGCTTCTCCTGGCCAAACGGACTCGGCTCGTAAAAGCGTGTTTTCGGCACGCCTTCCGGCCAACAGTCGTGAGTGCTGCCCGCTGGATAGCCATCCGCTTCGTTATGAGCATATCGGTAGCCCTCGCCATGGCCTAGCTGCTCCATCAGTTTGGTAGGTGCGTTGCGTAGGTAGGTGGGTACTTCCACCTGGGGCTGCTGCTGGACAAACTGCTGGGCGCTTTTCCAGGCCCGGTCAATGCGGTTACTTTTAGGTGCCACTGCCAGATGAATCGCTGCATGGGCAATCGCCCGTTGGCCCTCATAATCGCCCAGGCGCAAATAGGCATCCCAGGCGGCGATGACGAGCGGCAGGGCGCGCGGGTCGGCATTGCCTACGTCTTCCGAGGCAATGGCGGTTAAGCGCCGCACGATATCCAATGGGTCGCCGCCGCCCTGGATAAAGCGCGCCATGTACAAAAGTGCGGCATCAGGGCGCGACGATCGGATCGATTTATGGATGGCGGATAGCAGGTCATAGTAAGCATCGCCTTGCTTATCAAACGCGCTGGACTGATGGCCGACTACATCCGCCAGTACCGCTTTGCGTAGCACCTCGCGACCATCTTGCTGTTCGGTAAAATCACAAGCCGTTTCCAGTAGCCCTAAGGCTCTCCGGGCATCCCCCGCGCTAGCATGGGCGAGGGCTTCCAGTACGCCAGGCTCTATGTCAATTGGTCGCTTGCCCAGGCCGCGCTGGTCATGTGCCAATGCTTGCTGCATCACCTGAATAAGCTCTTGCTGGGTTAGTGGCTTTAGCACATAAACACGCGCGCGTGAGAGCAGCGCTGAGTTCACCTCGAAGGAGGGATTTTCAGTGGTGGCGCCAATCAGCGTTAACAGGCCGGACTCCACATGAGGCAGCAGGGCGTCCTGTTGGCTCTTGTTCAAACGGTGAATCTCATCTAAAAAGAGAAGCGTGGGCGAGGAGCGCTGGCGAGCGCGCTCTACCACCGCACGAATCTCTTTTACGCCAGCCATCACCGCACTTAGGTGCTCAAGATGCGCTTCAGACGCACGTGCTAACAGCTCTGCCAGGGTGGTCTTGCCTACGCCCGGTGGCCCCCACAAGATCATAGAGCGCACTACGCCCGACTCCGCCATGCGGCGCAGCGGTTTGTCCGGCCCCACAAGCGCCTGCTGGCCAATGTAGTCATCAAGCGTCAAAGGGCGCATGCGAAAGGCAAGCGGAGCGTCTTCACCTGGAGTGGCTTCAAAAAGATCCATATAAACTTCCGTTGTAAATCGAGGCGTTGAACAATTAACGCTTAATAAGTGTCTGTGGTAAATAGGGTAACGTCAGACTACCTTGTGGCATAACAATAAGAAGCGCCCGCCAGCGTTCGTAATCTTAGAGGCGCAAGGCAGGGATTAACGCTAGTGTAGTAGAACCCAGCTCATGATCGCGTGCCTAATGCTCCGTAGGGAGAGCGGCAGGCATGACACTTACGAAGGAGACGGCACGATGTTAAACCAACTGCGTCTAGATCATGCCAACATGGCGCGAATGCTCCATGTGCTGCAGCTAAAGCATAAAACCTTGGCCAACGGCGAGCGGCCCGACTTTCAACTGATGCGTGAGGTGGTCGATTACATTTTGTCCTACATGGACGGTTTTGCTACGCCCCTTGAGCGCATCTGCGTTGAACGGCTCAAAACCCAGGCTCCAGAGCACCTCCCGCTGATGGAGCAAATGACTAACGACTATCGCGAGCTAAAGCCGCGCTTAATGCGTCTGTCCCAAGATATCGATATGATCCTGATGGATAACATCCTGCCCATGGATCGCTTTGCCGAAGATCTCAAAGCGTACCTGGAAGCCCACCGCGGCTATCTGCGTCACGAGCGCGAGGGGCTTTTCCCACTGATCGATAAGCACTTCAGCGAAGAGGATATGGAGGAGCTACGTCAGGCCCTGCCCGAAGGGGCCGAAAAAGAGCTGGAGCGTCTGCAACTCGCCTACCCAGAGCTTTACGCTGAACTATGCGGTGCGGAAGTTCCAGCACTGTAACTCCTGTCAAATGTGAATCCTTCAGAGCCGAACGGGGCGTGTTAAACTGGCGCCCCGTTTTTATTGGGCGGCTGAAAAGTTGAGTCATTGCGTGGTGGCCGTTGCCAGTAGCGCCACTATTAATGGGGTGGGTTTCTACATAGCGGACTGTGCAGGTGAAGGGTGATGTCAGGGCCTATACTGATTTTTGATTCCGGCGTGGGCGGGCTTTCCGTTGCCCGTGCGCTGCGCCAGCACTATCCATCGGCTGCCCTGTGCTACGCCTGCGACAACGCTTGGCTACCTTACGGCCTGCGCGACGATGCGACCCTCGCTAAGCGGATTGTGATGGTTTGCCAGGCGGCAGTCCAAGCGTGCCAAGCCAGCGTGCTGGTGGTTGCCTGTAATACTGCCAGCACCCTTGCCCTAGAAGGGCTGCGCCAAACGCTCTCAATTCCTGTCATTGGTACCGTGCCCGCGATTAAACCGGCAGCGCTGATGAGCACATCGCGCCATATTGGCTTGTTGGCGACGACGGCTACGGTGAATCGCCCCTATACCCAGGGGCTAATCGACAGCTTTGCCAGTGACTGCGTGGTGACCAAAATAGCGGCAGATGCCCTGGTTACCGAAGCTGAAGCGTGGCTAGCCGGAACGCCGCTCAACGCACCGCGCATTCAGCAAGCGCTAGCGCCGCTATGGCAAGCCACCCTAGAGAGCCCCGCGCTAGATACTGTCGTGCTTGGCTGCACCCACTTTCCGTTGCTGCAACCACTATTAGTCACGCTGGCACCAGCGCCTATCACATGGGTAGACTCCGGTGATGCCATTGCCCGCCGGGTGGGGCAAGTGGCCACTACCCTAGTGAGCAGTGCACACGATGGCCGTTGCTTCACCACGGCGCCTGCTCAGGCGCTTACCGATGGCTTCGCCCGCTACGGCTTTCATGAACCACGGCCGCTCGTACTGCACGGCGCCCGCTAGGCGGCGGTGAATAAACGTCTTTTTTCCTATTTTAATATTGAGTGATGAGGAGCCACCTTGGCGATCCCTACAGTAGATCCAGCACGCTACGACGAACAGCTGGCTGAGAAGCAAGCCTATGTGGAAAGCACCTTTGCCGCGTTCGATACGCCTGCCCTGGAGGTGTACCCTTCGCCACCCAGCCATTATCGCCAGCGTTGCGAGTTTCGCATTTGGCATGAAGAGGACGATCTCTTTTACGCTATGTTCGAGGTCGACCCGGAAAACCCCAAAAACAAACGAGTGGTTCGGTTAGATCAGTTTCCGGTGGCCAGCGCCCATATCAATGAGCTAATGCCTAAGCTGCGCGACGCCTTTCTCGCCAGCGACGAGTTGCGCCGTCGTCTATTCCAGGTGGAGTTTTTAACCACGCTCTCGGGGCAAGCGCTGGTCACGTTGATCTACCATCGCCCGCTGGGCGATGCCTGGGAAGCCGAAGCCCGTGCTCTGGAAAAAGCCCTAGATATCATGATCATAGGCCGTTCGCGTAAGCAGCGTCTGGTACTGACCCAGGATCACGTATGGGAGCGGCTCACGGTGGATGGCCGCACGCTGCACTACCAGCAGGTAGAAAATAGCTTTACCCAGCCCAACGCGCATATTTGCCAAACCATGCTGAGCTGGGCTAAAGAAGCCACGCAAGGCCGCCAAACAGAAGATCTGGTGGAGCTGTATTGCGGCAACGGCAACTTCACCATTGCGCTGGCTGAGAACTTCCGCCGCGTGCTGGCCACCGAGATTTCGCGCACCTCTGTCGCTAGCGCCAACGTCAACCTTGAAGCCAATGGCGTGACCAATGCCCACGTGGCCCGCATGTCGGCGGAAGAGTTTGCACTGGCACTGAAAGGGGAAAAAGAGGGCCGCCGCGTGGCCGAGATGGCGCTGGACGAGTATGACTTTTCAACCGTGTTAGTCGACCCGCCCAGGGCCGGGCTAGATGAGCAAAGCTGCCAACAAATCAGCGAATACGCTCAAATCGTCTATATTTCATGCAACCCGGCCACGCTTGCCGAAAACTTAACGCTACTGACTAAGACCCACGATATTGAGCGTTTTGCGCTATTTGACCAGTTCCCGTTTACCCACCACTGTGAGTGTGGTGTGTTGCTGACCCGTCGGCAGCCACAAGTGGACTCACAAAGCTGATACGCTGAACTTGTCAATAGTGCTTATGATGCACAAGCGGCATACTCCATGAATAACCTGTCAGATGGTTAGGGTGGCGATCCTGGGTAGCGTAAGCTAACAGGTAGAGTGGCCTAAAGGCCTATTGTCCTTCGTTTTTTTGGCCTATGTAGTGGCCCCAGGCAGTCGAGGTGATGGATGCATTACGTTGCGATTGAAGAGAGTCGGCAGGATCTTTTAAAGCAGCTAAAAGAGCGATTGGAAGCGCGACTGGAGCCAGCAAGGGCGGCCGCCATCGAAGCCTTTGCACGCCACTTTTACGCCACGGTACCGGTGGAAGACCTGGTAGACCGTCGGTTGGATGACCTTTACGGCGCGACGCTCTCCATCTGGCAGTTTTTACAGCACCATGACCCGCAAAGCCCCAAAGTGCGTATTTTTAACCCGGACTTTGAAGAGCATGGTTGGCAGTCGACCCACACCTTTGTGGCGGTGCTCCATGAAGACATGCCGTTTTTGGTCGACTCCGTGCGCATCGAACTCAACCGTCGCGGCCTAACGGTACACGCCATTCAAAACGCCGTGTTCGCCGTGGCCCGTGATAGCCAGCATCAGCTGAAGGCGCTCACCTCTCCCAAAGATGAGAATGCACCGGACGCCCGTGAATCGCTGATTGTGATCGAAGTCGATCGCCACACCGACGCTGAGTTCCTGGCAAAAATTGAGCGCAATCTGCATGAAGTGCTGCGCGATGTGCGTACCGCCGTGAGCGATTTTGATGCCATGTGCGGTCAGATTACTTCCGCCATTCAAGAGCTGGAAAAGAACTGCCCACCGCAAATTGACCCGGATGACCACGAAGAAGCCATTGCCTTCCTAGAGTGGCTGTTGAAGGATAACTTCACCTTCCTTGGCTATGACGAGTACCTGCTGGACGGTAACGAGCTGCAGCGCGATCCTAACAGCGTGCTGGGCGTATTCCGCCTAGATCAGCCGCGCTACCGTGAGCGTATCCGTACCGAAGAGGGCATCGGCGAGCACGACGACTACGTGCTGGTGCCGCAACTGCTCTCGTTCGCCAAAAGCGCGCACCACTCCCGCGTGCATCGCCCCACTTATCCAGACTACATCACCGTCGACCGCTACGACGATGACGGCAATGTGATCGGCGAGCGTCGTTTCTTTGGCTTGTTCACCGCCACGGTATACAACGAGTCGCCGCGCAATATTCCGTTGCTGCGCCGCAAGCTCAAGGCCGTGATGGATATCGCTGGCTTCAATCCCCAGGGCCACAACGGCAAGCAGCTGCTGCAGGTGTTGGAAGTCTACCCCCGCGATGATCTGTTCCAGATCAGCACGGAATCCCTGGCCAGCACCGCGTTGGGTATTCTCAATATTCGTGAGCGCCGCCAGGTGCGCCTGTTTATCCGCGCCGATGTTAGCGGTAAGTTCTACTCTTGCCTGGTGTTTGTACCACGGGACGTGTTCTCTACCGACCTGCGCCAGCGCATTCAGGGCATGCTGTGTGATGAGTTGGATGCCCACTTTGGCGACTTCAATACCTACTTATCCGAGTCGGTGCTGGCGCGTATCCAGCTTATTCTACGTTTTAACGGCGACGCCCCCAGCCAGTACGACCTGAAGCGTTTGGAGAGCAAAGTCGCCCGCTTGGCGCGCAGCTGGCGCGACGAGCTGCAGGAAGCCATGGTCGAAGGTTTTGGTGAAGAGCGTGCTAACCATCTGATCGATCAGTTCCACGATGCGTTCTCCGCTAGTTACCGGGAAGACTTCAATGCCCGCACGGCGGTATTTGACGTTCACCACCTGTTAACCTTGGATAGTGGCCATGACCTGTCGCTATCGCTCTACCGCCCGCTGGAAGAGCAGGCGGGCGGCATGAACCTGAAACTGTTCCACCGCGAATCGCAAATTCCGCTCTCTGATGTGTTGCCGATGATGGAAAATCTCGGCCTGCGCGTGATTGGCGAGCGCCCCTACGATATCAATGCGCCGCAGCAGCGCTATTGGATTCACGACTTTGAGCTGGAGCATAGCCGCGAAGGCGTCAACCTGAGCGAAATGCGCGACACCTTCAGCGAAGCGTTCAAGCGCATTTGGGCAGGCGAGGCCGATAATGACGCCTTTAACCGTCTGATTATCAGTGCTGGCCTGGACTGGCGTGAAGTGGCTATGTTGCGCGGCTATGCCCGCTATTTGAAACAGATCCGCTTCGGCATGTCCCAGGACTACATCGCTGCAACGCTGGCCAACTATCCGGCCATCACCCAAACCCTGGTTGAGCTGTTCCGCTTACGTTTCGACCCGGCCCAACAGCCCAGTAACCTAGACGACTGCTTAGCACGCCTTAACGAGCACCTGGAAGGCGTTGCCAGCCTCAATGACGACCAGCTGCTGCGCCGTTTCATGGAGCTGATCCAGGCCACGCTGCGCACCAACTATTACCAGAAAACTGGCGATGGCCGCTTCAAGGATTACATTGCCTACAAGCTTGAACCGTCGAAAGTAACGGGTATGCCCAAGCCGCGTCCGGCCTACGAGATTTTCGTCTGCTCGCCGCGTGTCGAAGGCGTTCACCTGCGCGGTGGCAAAGTGGCGCGTGGCGGCCTGCGCTGGTCGGACCGTCTTGAAGATTTCCGTACCGAAGTGCTGGGCCTCGTTAAAGCGCAGCAGGTGAAAAACGCGGTAATCGTGCCCGTTGGTGCGAAAGGCGGCTTTGTGTGCAAACGCATGCCGGAAAACGCCGACCGCGAAACCCAGCAGAAAGAAGGCATCGCGTGCTACCAAATCTTCATTCGCGCGCTGCTGGATGTCACCGATAATCTCGTGGGTGGCGAGGTGGTACCGCCGCAAAACGTGGTGCGTCACGATGAAGATGACACCTACTTAGTGGTTGCCGCAGATAAAGGCACCGCTACTTTCTCGGACATCGCCAACGCAATTTCCATTGAGTATGGCCACTGGCTGGGGGATGCGTTCGCCTCTGGTGGCGCCAATGGCTACGACCACAAGAAAATGGGGATCACCGCACGGGGCGCCTGGGAGTCGGTCAAGCGCCACTTCCGCAACCTGGGCGTCAATACCCAGCAGGACCTGTTTACCGTGGTGGGTATCGGTGACATGGCCGGGGACGTGTTCGGTAACGGTATGCTCCTTTCCGATAAGATCCAATTGGTGGGCGCCTTCAACCACCTGCACATCTTCGTCGACCCGAACCCGGATGCCGCAGCGGCCTTTGCCGAGCGCAAGCGCCTGTTCAATCTGCCGCGCTCCAGCTGGGAAGATTACAGCAGCGAACTGATCTCCCAGGGGGGTGGGGTGTTCAGCCGCAGCGCCAAGTCGATCACCATCACGCCGGAAATGCAGCAGGTGTTTGGTATCGAAGAAACGCGCTTGTCTCCTAACGATCTGATTCGCGCCATGCTCAAGGCGAAGGTGGATCTGATTTGGAACGGCGGTATCGGCACCTATGTGAAAAGCTCAGAAGAGACCGATGCGGACGTGGGTGATAAAGCCAACGACGCGCTGCGCATCAACGGTAAAGAGCTGAACTGCCGTGTGGTCGGCGAGGGCGGTAACCTGGGCCTGACCCAGCGTGGCCGGATGGAAGCTGCCGCCAACGGCGTGCGAGTCTACACCGACTTTATCGACAACGCGGGCGGCGTGAACTGCTCCGACCACGAGGTCAATATCAAAATCTTGATCGATGAAGTGGTCAAGCGTGGCGATATGACCGATAAGCAGCGTAACCAGCTGCTGGCCGATATGACCGAAGAAGTCGCCGATCTGGTGATTCTGGATAACTACCGCCAGACCCAGGCGCTGGATCTGTCGGAAATTCTCTCCCATCAGGGTATGGGGCCGTATCGTCGCTTTATCAGCGAGCTGGAGTCCGCCGGTCAAATAGACCGCGAGCTTGAATTCCTGCCTGCCGATGACGTTCTGAAAGAGCGTGCCAGCAACAACCAGGGCATGCGCCTGCCGGAGCTGTCGGTACTAATCTCCTACGCCAAGAGCACCCTGAAGGGCGACTTGATCAACTCTGACGTGCCGGACGATCTCTATATTCACCGTCATCTGGAGCGCTTGTTCCCCGCCGTGCTCACCGAACGCTATCAAGCCGAGATGTACGACCACCGCCTGAAGCGGGAAATCGTGGCAACGCAGGTGGCTAACGACCTCGTTGATCACATGGGCATTGTGTTCGTACGCCGCTTGATGGATTCGACCGGTGCTGGCCGAGCCGACATTGCCCGCGCCTACGTCGTCGCCCGGGATGCCTTCAACCTGACCGATTTGTGGGCACAGATTGAAGCACTGGATAACCAAGTGCCCAGCTGTGTGCAGTACTCCATGATGCTGGACCTGATGCGCATGATTCGCCGTGCAACACGCTGGTTCCTGCGTCAGCACCTGGGGCTTTCGACCCAGGACACCATTGAGTACTTCGGTCCGCGCTTAGCGCAGCTGCAGGAGAGCATTGGCGAGTTGCTGAGCGGTGAAGAGCAGGCCGCATGGCGCAAGCGCTGCGACGAGCTGCAAGCCGCTGGTGTGCCAGAAGCATTGGCTGCTACCGTGGCAGCGGCACCGAGCCTCTACGCTGGCCTGGGCATTATTCAAGCGGCCCGCATCACCAACGAGAAACCCCAGCGGGTAGCCGAGGTGTTCTATGAAATCGGCAGCCGCCTGGAGCTACCCTGGATGATTCAGCAGGTCACGCACCTTGAAGTGCGCGACTCCTGGCAGGCTCAGGCGCGGGAAACCTTCCGCGATGATATCGACCGCCAGCAGCTAGCGCTGACGACAAGCGTCTTGAAGCTGGAGGCGGGCAGCCGCGACACCCAGGAGCGGGTGGCCCAGTGGTTGGAGCAGCACGCCGAGCTACACCGCCGCTGGTGCCGCTTGATCGACGAAGTGCGTGGCGGAAGCGAAGGCGGATTCGCGCTGTTTGCCGTCGCGGTTCGTGAGTTGGTGGATTTAGCGGAGAGCGATAGCAAAGCATAAGCCCTTACGGGTTCTATGAGAAAAGCTACGTTCTAACGAAAAGCCGCGCTCTGGGAGACCAGGACGCGGCTTTTTTCATTCTGCGAAGAGGGGGCGATGTGCGTTATACTGCGCCCGCCCCGCACTTCGCCCACCGCTCAGGAGAGTCTTGCTGATGTACCCAATTGCCCGCTCGCTGCTATTCCGCCTGGACCCCGAAACTACCCATAGCATGGCGCTGAACGCGCTTGACGCGCTGCATAAGGTGGGCGGTATTAAGCGTGTGTATGGCGAGCCGGTGAGTGATCCTGTCGAACTCATGGGGCTGCGCTTTCCTAACCGGGTCGGGCTTGCCGCCGGGCTGGACAAAAACGCCGACCACCTCGATGCGCTGGGAGAACTGGGGTTTGGCTTTGTAGAAGTGGGCACCGTGACCCCTAAAGCACAGCCGGGTAACCCCAAACCGCGTCTGTTTCGGCTAGCTGGGCATGAGGCGATCATCAACCGCTTTGGTTTCAACAACAAAGGGGTAGAGCACCTTGTTGCCCAGGTTAAAAAGCGTCACTACAACGGTATTGTGGGCATTAATATCGGCAAAAACCTGAGTACCTCTGTAGAGCACGCCCTGAATGATTATCTGGCCTGCCTCAACGCGGTACACGGCGTGGCGGACTACATTGCGGTGAATATCTCCTCACCGAATACGCCAGGGCTGCGTACGCTGCAGTTTGGCGAACAGTTAGATGCTCTTTTGGGACCCATTCGCGCTAAAAGCCGCGAGCTGGATGCCCAAGCAGGCCGCAACGTGCCGTTGCTGGTGAAAATTGCCCCGGACATGAGCGAAGAGGAAGTGGCATTAGTGGCAGGCAGCATTGCCCGTAATGAGCTAGATGGCGTGATTGCCACCAATACCACCGTTTCCCGGGACGCGGTCAGTGATGACCCCCAGGCTCAAGAAGCGGGTGGGCTTTCTGGCAAGCCGGTGTTTGAGGCGTCCAACACGGTGATTCGTCTGCTGCGCGCCCATCTCCCCACGCTGCCAATTATTGGGGTGGGCGGTATTGATAGCGGTGAAGCGGCAAAGGCGAAAATGGCCGCTGGTGCGGACTTAGTACAGCTCTATTCAGGCTTGATTTACCAAGGCCCAGCGCTGGTACAGCAGTGTGCGAAAGCGCTCAAACAGGGTGAATGAAGCGGCTACCGCTGGGGCATTAAAAAGCCCGCTTGGCAGCGGGCTCCGTTCTCCAAATGTATGTATAAAAGGTAAATAAACTAGGTCATAACCATGGGGTTTTTATGAATACCGGAAACGCCGGTCATTCCATCCCACTGGTCGCCGCGACCTTCACGCCAACCACTCATCCAATACTCGCGTAAATTGACATCTTGACTGGGACAATCATCACGGGAGCGACCCGTAATGCCCGCTTTATAGCCGTGAACATAAGCCCGTTGGAAGCGATCACGTTTTTGTCGTTTCATTGGCTAACCTCTTTGCATGAAAGCCTTTGATAAGAAGTAGGTCACAAGGCAACGTAGTAACAGCAGGCCCATAGGCGTGCTTTACCCAGATTGCCAACACCACTTCGAGAAGTGACTTCAAGTTCAAGAGTGAGCTGCTGCCTCAGCGCTAATGCCTAGCACTCACGTGCTGAACGGAAGAAGCGGCAAGCTCAGACAAGCCATGGGTCGTTACCGGTGTTATGAAACATGCACAATAATGACCCTGACAAGCAACACATGCGTTTTTAGTAGCTACCCTCTTATTGTTAGACCATGATGGGGTCACTTGTCGACCATCAAATTGTCATAAGACATACATTCATTTGCCATATACAGGAATATCGCGCGGTTACGCGCGGCGATCACCATGACCGAGCTGAGCCAAACTGCCCCCCTAAACCTCCTGGCGACCTGCCCTAAAGGCATTGAAGGCTTGCTGGCGGACGAACTCACGGCCCTGGGCGCCGAACCGGGTAAAACCACCGTGGCAGGGGTCTATTTTTCTGCCGACCAAGCCACCGCCTATCGGGTATGTTTGTGGTCTCGCTTAGCAAACCGCGTGATTTTGCTACTGGCGCGTGAAGCGATGATAGAGACCGCAGAGCAGGTGCGCGATGTGGTTGCACGCATCTCCTGGAGCCAGCACCTTGCCCCCGGTAAGACGCTGGCCGTGGATTTTCATGGCCGCAGCGACCACATTCGCCACACGCGGTTTGGCGCACAAACGGTGAAAGATGGCGTGGTGGATGCGCTACAGCTGGCCGGTCAAGAACGGCCCAATGTCGATACCAAAACCCCCGACCTGCGCATTTACGCCCACCTGCACCGGGCCAACCTGAGCCTAGGGATCGATCTCTCTGGCGAGAGCCTGCACCGCCGTGGCTACCGCCGCGATGTGGGCCACGCGCCGCTTAAAGAGAACCTAGCGGCAGCACTGCTGGTGCGGGCCGGCTGGCCAGAGCGGGCCAAAGCGGGGGAGCCACTGATTGACCCGCTGTGCGGTGCCGGTACGCTGCTGATTGAGGCGGCGCTGATGGCAGCTGACCAAGCCCCTAACCTGAACCGCGAGCGGTTTGGCTTTCACGGCTGGGCAGGCCATCAAGAGGCCGTATGGAGTGAATTAAAACGCGAAGCTGAAGCACGCGCCTCGATTGGCCGCAAACGCTGCAAAACGGAACTGATGGGCTTTGATCAAAGCCCGGCAGCGCTGACCGCCGCGAAATCTAACGCCATGCGGGCGGGCATTCCTGCGCTGATAACGCTCCACGGCCAGAGCCTTGCTCAACTAACCCGGCCAGAGACCCTGACCGCCGAGCAGGGGCTATTGATCACCAACCCGCCCTACGGCGAGCGCTTGGGCGAGCTGCCTGAACTGGTGCAGCTTTACGCCCAGCTCGGTGAAAAAGCTAAGGCGCTGTTCCCCGGTTGGACGCTAGCGATGTTTACTGGCAACCCGGATCTTGGCCACCGCTTAGGCCTGCGTGCCCATAAACAGTACGCGCTAAAAAACGGCGCGCTGGATGCCAAACTGCTGTTAATGGAGATTGGCAGTGTTCGTCCTGCGCCTCAGCAAAGCGGTGAGCCGTCAGAAGCGGGCGTGGCGCCCCAGGCAAGCAGCACTGCAAAACCGGCGGTGTCGGAAAATGCGCAGATGTTTGCCAATCGTCTAGCGAAAAACCAGAAACGCCTGAAAAAGTGGCTGAAGCAGAGCGGTGAGACCTGCTACCGTATTTACGATGCCGATATGCCTGAATACGCGCTGGCGGTGGACCGTTACGGCGACCGCGTGCATGTGCAGGAGTACGCCGCGCCCAGCTCTATTAACCCGGCGCAGGCGCAAAAACGGCTGTTTGATGCCCTGGAAGTGCTGCCCGAGGCGTTGGGTGTCGACCCTAGTAAGATTTATGTCAAACGCCGCGAGCGGCAAACCGGTGCGGCCCAGTACCAAAAGCGCGAAGCCAGCGGCGAGCGTTTTGAAGTGCAGGAGGGCAGCGCTCGGCTATGGGTCAACCTGCGCGATTATCTGGATACTGGCCTGTTTCTGGACCACCGTCCGGTACGTCGGATGCTCGGCGAGATGGCCAGCGGTAAGCGCTTTCTCAACCTGTTCTGCTATACCGCGACGGCCACTGTGCAAGCCGCGCTGGGCGGGGCCAGCGACAGCGTTAGCGTGGATATGTCCAACACCTACCTGGAGTGGGCGCGGGACAACTTTGCGCTCAACAAGCTCGACCCAAGGCTGCACCGTGTGGTGCGGGATGACTGCTTCCGCTGGCTGGAAACCGCCAACGCGCAGTTTGATCTGATCTTTATGGACCCGCCGACCTTCTCAAACTCGAAGAAGATGCGCGACACGCTGGATGTGCAGCGCGACCATCCGCGCTTAGTGGAACTGGCCATGGCACGCCTAGCCCCTGGCGGTACGCTGGTGTTCTCCAACAACCAGCGGCGCTTTAAGCTGGATGAAGCGCTGAGCGAGCGCTACGCGGTAGAGGAGATCACCACGCGCACCTTCGATCCAGATTTCCAGCGGCGCACCAATCTGCATCACGTGTTTTTGCTGCGCCACTCGTCATGATCCACTCCTCCTGAGCCGATAAAGAGCAAGGGCGATGATTGAACTATCGATTTACACGACGCTGGGGTGCCATTTGTGCGCCCAGCTAGAGGCGCTGGTGGCCACACTGGCCAACCAAGAGGTGAGGCTGCATCACATCGAGATCAGCGACGACGACGCACTGGTGGAGCAATACGGCACACGAATTCCGGTGTTGGTGGATGCCAACGGCGTTGAGCTGGATCGCGGCTTCGATGTGGCGCGTTTAAGCCACTGGTTGAACGAGCGGGGCTGGTTGGATGAGGCGGCACTTGCCGCGCTCACCACGCCGCCGGAACAAGCGCCCCCCGTGGGGGTGCATCAGCGCAATGGGCGGCGTTTCTTAGGTTAACGAAACGGGCGAATCTGGCTAACAGGTGATGCGTCAGAGTGCGTCTAATAGCGACAGCTGGCGCATCGCTTCCTGGCCTGCCGGTGTGTGGTCGGCGGCTTCCAGCACCTTGCGGAATCCGCGGGAGGATTGAATCGTTGCTTCATCCTCCAGCCACATCTGTGCTTGCTCCAGGCTATCCGCTAACTGGTGCTTCAATCCGCCAAACTGGGTGCCGATTTGTCCCCAGGCGCGGCTGAAAATCCAGTCGCCGAACATATCCTGGTGAATATGCACCAACACATAGTCATGGTCGGTTTCCCAGCGTACGATCACACCCATCTCCTTAACGACTTCTTGATCATGCCTGCACAGCAAGCCATTGCGGGCGTATTGTAAAGCCCGGATACCAAAACGCCTATGAAACTTGTTATCGACGCTAATATCCCCGCCGCCGACGCCTGTTTTGGGGGCGTGGGTACGTTGCACCGCCTGCCGGGCCGCGAGATCCGAGCGGCTGACCTGCAAAATGCCGATGCGCTGATCGTGCGCTCCATCACTCAAGTGAATCGCGCGTTACTTACCGATAGCCCGGTGCGCTTTGTGGGCACCTGCACCATTGGCACCGACCATATTGATCTCGATTATCTCAAAGAGCGCAATATTGGCTTTGCCAGCGCGCCGGGGTGCAATGCGGAGGCGGTGGTCGATTATGTGCTCAGCAGCCTGCTGACGGTGAGTGAGCGAGAAGGCTGGCCGCTGCTGGAGCGAACCGTGGGTATCGTCGGGGCAGGCAATGTGGGTAGCCGTTTGCAGCGTCGCCTACAGGCGCTCGGCGTTGCGGTACGGGTGTGTGACCCTCCCAGGGCGGAACAAGAGGGCGCAAGCGGCTTTGTGTCACTCGATAAACTGATTAATGAGTGCGACGTGATTTGCCTGCACACCCCGCTGGTGAAGGCTGGCCCTCACGCCACCTATCAACTGCTGAACACTCAACGCATCAACGAGCTGGCCCCTGGTACGCTGCTGCTAAACGCTGGGCGTGGCGACTGCATTGATGGCCTAGCGCTGCGCAGCCGTTTGGCAGGGAAGGGTGATATCACCGCCGTGTTAGACGTTTGGGAAGACGAGCCGGGCATTGATGCAGGGCTGCGTGATTTGGTCGCTTTAGCAACGCCACATATTGCCGGACATAGTCTGGATGGCAAGCTGCGCGGCACCTGGATGATTCAGCAAGCGTTGGCAGCGCAGTTAAACCTGCCCAGCGGTATGCCGTTTAGCGAGCTCTGCCCGCCGCCAGCCCTGGCCACGCTAACGTTGCAGAGCGCACTGCCGGTGGAAGAGGCACTTCGGCTGTGTGTTCGGGCCGTGTATGACGTGCGCCGTGACCACGATGCCTTGCAGCGTCAGGTGATGCACCAGGGGATTGCCAAGGGCTTTGATAGCTGCCGCGCCAACTACCCGCTGCGCCGCGAGTTCGCCACGCTCACCGTCTTTCTGGAAAACGACGCTGTGTCATTGCAGCCGTCGCTTCAGGCGGCAGGCTTTCAGGTGCGCTGCGGCTAACACGCATCATTGGTTTACCTAAACGCACAAGGCCCGCATGGGCGGGCCTCTTGGCGTATCTTATTGAGCGTTCACAGCTTACTGACGGTAAGCGGCTTCTTTTAGGGCGCGAATACGGTCATCCAGCGGCGGGTGGCTGGCGAACAGCTGCTCGACCAGCGAGCGGGTCTGGCCTTTGGTGATGGCCATCGCACGCAGGGTGTCCGGCATTTGGTCGGGCATCTCGGTTTCGGCCTTCAAACGTGCCAGGGCGTTGACCATCGCACCGGTGCCTGCCAAGCGGGCACCCGCTTCATCAGCCCGATACTCGCGGTAGCGAGAGAACCAAGCCACAATCGCGGAAGCGACGATGCCAAAGACGATTTCTGCCACCATCACCACTGCAAAATAGCCCATGAAGCCCAGGCCACCTTCGCCGTCGCTTCGGCTTTTCAGGAAGCTATCGACCAAGTGGGCGACAATGCGGGCGAAGAACATCACGAAGGTATTCACCACGCCCTGAATCAGCGCCAACGTCACCATGTCGCCGTTAGCCACATGGCCAATTTCGTGCGCCAGCACCGCGCGAACTTCTTCAGGACGCATGCGGTTGAGCAAGCCCGCCGATACCGCTACCAGGGCATCGTTTTTATTCCAGCCGGTGGCAAAGGCGTTGGACTGCTGGGCGGGGAAAATGCCCACTTCCGGCGTCTTAATGCCCGCTTCGCGGGAAAGCTCGGCCACGGTGTCTACCAGCCACTGCTCGGTGGCGTTCGACGGGGTTTCGATAACCACCGTGCCGGTTGAGCGCTTCGCCATCCATTTGGAGATAAACAGCGAGACCAGTGAGCCTGCCATACCAAACACAAAGCAGAAGATCAGTAGGCTGGTGAAGTTAATGCCTTGGCTGTTGAGATAGCTCTCAACGCCAAACAGGCGCAGGGTAATGCTGGCGACCAGCAACACCGCTAAGTTAGTGGCTAAAAACAGCACGATTCGCATCATGGGTTAAGATCTCCCTCAAGGTCATAACAAGTGTTAATAGAATGATGGCTTAGATACGTGCTTTTCATGTCAGTTTCAAGTCGCTGGTTGTGTGCCTATCACTGATGTCGATAACTACTGGCGATAGCGAGACAAGAAATTGGCAAAGCGGTCAAGCGCGTCACCGAGCTGGTCGGCCCAGGGCAGCGTGACAATGCGCACGTGGTCAGGTTCTGGCCAGTTAAAGGCGGTGCCTTGTACCAGAAGTATTTTTTCCTGCAACAGCAGATCCAGCACCAGCTGTTGGTCATCTTTGATGTTGAACACTTTGGGGTCTAAACGCGGGAAGGCGTAGAGCGCGCCTTTGGGTGTTACACAGGAGACCCCAGGAATTGCGTTGAGCTTCTCAACGGTAATGTCGCGCTGGGCCAGCAAACGCCCGCCCGGCAGAATTAAATCGTTGATCGACTGATAACCGCCTAGCGCCGTTTGAATGGCGTGCTGGGCAGGAACGTTGGCGCATAGCCGCATTGAGGCCAGCATAGTAAGACCTTGAATGAAGTCCTGCGCCCGCTGTTTGGCCAATGTGCCGGAAATGCTCATCCAGCCAGAGCGAAAGCCCGCGCAGCGGTAGCTTTTAGATAGCCCGTTCATGGTGATCACCAGCTGGTCATCGTCGGCCAGCGCGCCGGTAGAGGTGTGCTCAACGCCGTCATAGAGAATCTTGTCGTAGATCTCATCGGAGAACACCACCAGATTGTGCTCTTGGGCGATATCCAACACTTCCCGCACCACTTCCGGCGGGTAGACCGCACCGGTGGGGTTATTGGGGTTGATAATCACAATGGCGCGGGTGCGGCTGGTGACTTTTGCGCGAATATCGGCGATATCCGGTGCCCAGTCGGCTTGCTCGTCGCACAGATAATGCACGCCGTGGCCGCCGGAAAGGTGAGCGGCTGCGGTCCATAGCGGGTAGTCCGGGGCGGGGATCAGCACTTCATCGCCATCGTTTAGCAGCGCTTGCATGGCCATGACGATTAGCTCGGAAACGCCATTACCAATATAGATATCTTCGATACCCACCCCAGGAATCTGCTTACGTTGGCACTCCTGCATAATCGCCTTGCGGGCGGAGTAGAGGCCTTTGGAATCACAGTAGCCCTGGGCGGTGGGCAGGTTGCGCATCACGTCCTGCAAAATCTCTTCCGGCGCTTCGAAGCCAAACGGTGCCGGGTTGCCAATGTTGAGCTTCAAGATTCGCTGGCCTTCCTCTTCCAGGCGCTTGGCGTGGTCGAGTACCGGGCCACGAATGTCGTAGCAAACGTTGTGCAGCTTGTGTGATTTTTTCAGCGTGTGTGATTCTCTAGGCTGTGGGGTGTCCATGGGGTGCGTTATCCAAAAGTGTCCAGTGCCGTGGAAGTGTTTGACGTGTGGCTCATTATGCGTCGGATGAGGCCGGGCTGTCTTGGTCGTTTTGCGCTGGCGGCGGCGGAATATCTGCCGGGGTTTCCAGCGTGACGCGGCCAAGCTTGCCATCGCGTAACTCATGCAGCAGTACTTCCGCGCCGCGGTGCAGGTCTACTTCGCCGCCAGGGCGCAGGCCGCCGCGCTTTCCGGCGATTTCTTTGAGAATGGCGTGGCCGTCATACCCGGCAATAGCAAGGAAATCAGGCTTCTTCGGGCCGTCGGCGTCGACCTCCTCCACCACGGGGGCTTCGTAGGTGGGCAGCGCTTTCAGCTTGTAGCGGGCGGTTAGCTCGGCGGGGTAGCGTTTGGCAAGCTCCGCGCAGGCAACTATGGCCACGTCGGTATACTCGATGGCGGTATCGCGAATTGCGCCGCTGGCCGCCAAGCGGTAGGCGCTGGCTTGGTCTTCGATTTTGGGCCAGAGCACCCCAGGGGTGTCGATGAGCGCTACTCGACCATCAATGCGTACTTTTTGCTGGCGCTTGGTGACCGCCGGCTCGTTGCCGGTTTTGGCAATTTTGCGCCCGGCTAGGCCGTTAATCAGCGTCGATTTGCCTACGTTAGGGATGCCCATCACCATCACGCGCACGTCGCGGTCGGCACGCACCGCTCCCGCCAGTTCGTGGCAGAGCTTGGGGATCTTCTTAAGCTCGCGGGTATTGGTGGTGGTAATCGCCAGGGCGCGAGTGTCTGCCTGGGCGTCAAAAAAGGCCACCCACTCGTCGGTACGAACGGGGTCGGCCAAGTCGGCGCGGGAAAGAATTTTCAGCACCGGCTTATGGCGGGTCAGCTCGGCCAGCATGGGATTTGCGCTGGAGTAGGGCAGGCGCGCATCGAGCACCTCGATGACCACATCGATTTCTGGCAGCGCGTCCTTGATCTGGCGGCGGGCCTTATTCATATGTCCGGGGAACCAGCCGAGCATGGGTTTCTCCTACAAGCACAAAAATACAAGCATAAAAAAAGCGGGCGACCATTCTAGCAGATGGTGCCCGCCTTGCCGTGCTTCCTTTCAGTGGTTACTCGTCAGGGTGAAACTCTAACGAGACGGAGTTGATACAGTAGCGCAAGCCGGTGGTCTCGGGCGGCCCATCGGGAAATACGTGGCCTAGGTGGGCATCGCAGTGAGAGCAGACCACTTCGGTGCGAATCATGCCGTGGGAGGTGTCGCGGTGCTCCTCGACGCAGCGCGTTCCTAGCGGCCGGTCAAAGCTTGGCCAGCCGCAGCCCGCATCGAATTTGTGCTCGTTTTCAAATAGCGGTGCATGGCAGCAAACACAGTGATAGATACCTTGGGCATCGCTCACTTGGTAGTCACCGGTAAACGGCCGTTCGGTGCCTTTCTCCCGTGCGACCCGGTACTGCTCTGGGGTGAGCTGCTTGCGCCATTCGTCGGGGGATTTTTCTATTTTCGCCATGGGGGTCTCCTCTCCCTCTGGTTACCGTTAATCAGAGGCTTACTTGGCAGACTAGCCTATCACCGTTAGGCCTTCTTATGGCTAATGACAATAGGCTGCCTGCCCAAGTTCAGCATGTGCGAAACTCGCCAAATTCGCCAGTGGGCTTTATACGCTAGCGGCACCGCCGTTGCTGCGTGGGTCGTGAGCGCTCTCGATCAGCCCGTCTGGGTGGCGCACGATGCCGCCCGCGTGGCCCATGGTGTCGCTGAAGGCGTCGGGCAAAACCTCGACATCGTGGCCCGCCGTGGCCAGCGCCGCGACCAGCTCATCATCGAAGCGTTTTTCCAGCTTGAGATTGGTACTCGATTCGCCCCAGGTGCGGCCTAGCAACCAACGCGGGGCGGTAACTGCCTGCTGCAGCGGCATGCCATGCAGCGCGTAGCGTGAGAACACCGCTGCCTGGGTTTGCGGCTGGCCTTCGCCGCCCATGGTGCCGTACACCATGGTGCGTCCATCGTTAAACAGCGCCAGCGCCGGGTTAAGCGTATGGAAGGGTTTGCGACCAGGGGCTAAGCCGCGTAAATCGTCTGGGTTGAGAGAAAAGCTAATGCCTCGGTTTTGCCACAGCACGCCGCTTTCAGGCAGCACCACGCCGCTACCAAACTCCCAGTAGATGCTCTGAATAAAGCTCACCGAGCGGCCTTCGCTGTCGACGGTGCCCATCCAAATAGTATCGCCGGGCGCGGGTTCATAGGGCCAAGGCAGCGCCTGGGCAGGGTTAATTTCGGCGGCTTCTGCACCAATACGCTCTTCGCTGAGCAGCTCCTGTAGCGGCGTGGGCACTCGGTATGGGTCGGTGACATAACGGTCGCGCAGCATAAAGGCGCGTTTGGTGGCTTCAATTAGCCCGTGCAGGTGGTCAAAGCCGTTGGGTTCGGCGGCTTTAATACGCTCGTAAATGCCCAAAATCATCAGCGACGCCATGCCTTGCGTCGGTGCGGGCAGGTTATACAGCGTAGCGTCATTGAGTTGTACGTGCAGCGGTGTGACTTGCTGAGCGCGGTAAGCGTGAAAATCGTCTAGGCGCAGGGGGCTGCCTAGCGCCTCTAAATCCTTCGCCATGCTGGCGGCAAGCTCGCCACGGTAGAAATCATCCAGCCCGGCACTGGCCAAGCGCTTTAACGTATTGGCCAAGCGCGGCTGGCGCAGGCGCTCGCCTTCACGGGGAACTTGGCCGCTAAGCAGCAGCGCATCGCTAAAGCCGGGGCTTTGGCTCAGGCGTTCTAGGTGTTTTGCAGTGAGCGTTTCCTGGCTTTGAGAAACAGCAATGCCCTCATCGGCATGGCGAATGGCATCGGCCAGCAGCGTGGGCAACGGTAGCGCGCTTCCCCAGCCCGCCGCTACGTTGAGCGCTTCCTGCCAGCCGCTAATAGTGCCCGCCATGGTCAGCGTGGCTTTTGGCCCACGTTCCGGGATCTGCGACTCACCTGAATAAAAATCACGGTTGGCGAGCTGTGCGGCGGGCCCGCAGGCATCAATGGCCACCGGCGCTTTGCCCGGCTCGTGAATCAGCCAAAAGCCATCGCCCCCCAAGGCATTCATATGCGGGTAGACCACGGCGATGGCTGCCGCCGCGGCGACCATGGCTTCGACGGCATTGCCGCCTTGCTTTAATACATCGCGACCGGCGCTCGCGGCAAGATGATGCGGCGCGACACAGCTGCCGCCGTAACTACGTTGGGTATGGAGCATTGAAAAGTCCTTTGTTATTGGTTGTGGTTACCAGCCAATGGCGTTAGGCAGCCACGTGGCAATGCTTGGAAAGATAAACACCAGCGCCACGGCTAAAAACTGTAGCCCGATAAACGGCAGCGCCCCTTTGTAGATATCTAGGGTGGAGACTTCTTTAGGCGCCACGCCTTTCAAGAAAAACAGCGACCAGCCAAACGGTGGAGTAAGAAACGACGTTTGTAGCACCAGCCCCACCAAAATGCCCAGCCACACCATATCCACGCCCATCTGCACGAAGAAGGGTAAAAAGAGCGGCAGGGCGATATAGCTAATCTCAATCCACTCTAAGAAAAAGCCAAGTACAAACATCAGCAGCAGCATGAATAGCAGGGCGCTGACTTCTCCACCGGGCACCCACTCAAACATCCGTGCGACCAAGTGCTCGCCACCCAAGCCCCGGAACGCGAGCCCGAACACTTGAGCGCTGATCAAAATAAAGAACACCATGGCGGAGATCACCAAGGTGGCTTTGGCCACTTCGCTTAACAGCGATACGGTTAAGCGGCCCGAGCAGGCAACAAACACCAGCGCCCCTAGCGCGCCCATCGCCGCAGCTTCGGTTGGGGCGGCAATACCGCCAATGATGGAGCCCAAGACCGCAAATACTAGTCCTACCGGTGGGCCGACCACGGTGACCACTTTATACAGCAGCCGTTTCTTGCTGAGCTGGGCCCGCTCTTCAGCGGGAATGGGCGGCATCATGCCAGGGTAGAGTTGGGCTACCACTAAAATTGCCACGATGTAGATGCCTGCCAGCGCCAAGCCAGGCACCATCGCGGCGGCAAACATAGTACCAACAGATTCGCCGAGGATTTCTGCTAAGAGAATCAGTACCAAACTAGGTGGGATAATTTGCCCAAGCGTACCTGATGCGCAGATCATGCCGGTGGCCAAGGTTTTGGGATAGCCGCGGCGCAGCAGGGTGGGCAGGGTGAGCAGGCCAAGTGTGACAATGGTGGCGCCCACGATACCGGTGGCCGCGCCTAACAGTACACCCACGAAAATAATCGCCACGCCCATACCGCCGGAAATCCCGCCGAACAGGTGGCCAATCACATCGATCAATTCTTCGGCCAGTTTCGACTTCTCTAGCATGACCCCCATAAATACGAATAGCGGTATCGCCATAAAGGTGTAGTTCGTCACTACCCCATAAATGCGTGACGGCAACAGGTTGAACAGCATTGGGCCAAAGCCCAAATAGCCAAACACAAAGGCGGTGACGGCAATGCTGATGGCCACCGGTATACCAATGATAAGCAGCACAAAAAAGGCGGCGATCATACCGATCGCGAGCCACTCATTAGGAGACATGCGTTATTCACCTCGGCTTGATAGGGCAAACCCTTGGCGCAGCGCGTGGGCGAGGCCCTGCATTGCCAATAAGAGAAAGCCAAAGGGGATCAGAGCTTTGAGCACCCAACGAAGTGGCAGGCCGCCAGGGTTGGGAGAAGCTTCGTTACGTAGGTAGGACTGTTCCACCCAGGGCAGAGTGAGCCAAGCGATATACAGCCCCATAGCGAGCAGCAGCAGGCCGCCAATCACTTCAATTGCCCGCTGTAGCGCCACTGGGAAGCGCTCATAAAACACGTCGACCCGCACTTGTTCGCCCATAAACAGCAGATACGACATACCAAACAGAGCAATGGGGGAGATTAAGTGCCACTGCAGCTCTTGAAGCCATACGGCGCCAATGCTGAAAAAGTAGCGCATCACCACATCGCCCGCGACCAGGGCCACTAGTACCACGCAGGTCCAAGCGGCGATCCAGCCAAACAGCCGGACCACCGCCTCGATCCCGTGGACAACACGTTCCACGGCTTGCATATCACACCCCAATAATGTCGTTTAACCAGGCACGTTCGCTGGCGCCTGCCCAGCGGTCATGGTTGGCCTTAAAGGCCATGTAGCTATCATGTACTTTGCGCACTAGTGGGTCGGCGTTGGCTTCGGTGGCGAGCGTATCCATAGTGGCTTCGCGCAGGGCGTTCACTACGGGTTCCGGAAGCATGCTGGCAGTCACGCCGTGGTTATCAACAAGGTCGGTCATCGCTTCGCCGTTCACCGCTTCTGACCACGTCACGCTTTCCAGGCAAGCTGCCATACAGGCGCTCTTCACGATCATCTTCAAGTCATCAGGCAGTTCGTCCCAGTGCTGCTTGGAAATCAGCAGCTCGCCGGTGGTGGAAGGTTCGTGCCAGCCGGTGGTGTGGTAGAACTTGGCCGCATTTTGCAGCCCCATACGGCGGTCCTGGTAGGGGCCAACGAATTCAGCGGCGTCGATCACGCCACGCTCCAGGGCTGGGAAAATTTCACCGCCGGGCAGTACGCGGGCATCGACACCCAGGGCTGAGTACACCTTGCCTGCCAGGCCAGGTACGCGCATGCGTAGGCCGTTCAATTGGCCGATGTCTTCAATCGGCTCACGGAACCAGCCGGTCATCTGCACGCCGGTGTTGTTGAGCGGCAGGGCGATCATGCCGTAGGGCGCATAGACTTCTTCCCACAGTTCTAAACCGCCGCCGTGGTAGAGCCAAGCCATGTGGCCCATAAAGCTCATGCCGAAGGGCACGGTGGTGAAGTACTGGGCAGCGAACGTGGTTCCCGACCAGAAGTAGCTGTTGGCCGCATTCATTTGAATGGTGCCGCTTTGTACGGCTTCGAAGCCTTCCAGGGCAGGAATCAGTTCGCCCGCGGAAAAGTGTTGAATGTTCAAGCGCCCGCCAGACATGGCATTGATTTTGGCGATCACATCGGTGGGGCTGCCGGGACCTTCGACATAGAAGGGCGAGCCGGGGCTGTAGGCGTTGGTCATGCGCCAGTTGAAGCGCTCGGCGGATTGAGCGGCGGCCACGCTGGGTGCGCCAAGCACCAAGCCAGCCGTGGAGGTCAATGCAGCGGTGGTAAGAAACTTGCGTCGGGTAAAGGACATTGGGCACCTCAAGCCGTCAGGAGAAACGAGAGTTAGCGGATCAGTCACGCCGTTTGATCACCAATGAAGTTGCAAGGGGTGTGCCAAAAAATCGATTTTATTTTAAATGAAAGATTTTTAGCGGTTTGTCGTTACTTTTCAGGCCTGCGGTGAGGCCTTAGCAGCGTGCCGATGAGGTATATAAGGAGCGCGATAGGGGAGCGCTATAGGAAAGAAGTGCCTGAGACGCGGGCAGAGTAGCCATGCGTGCACCGCAATGAGGCGATAATTAACCTAAAAGGCGTGCTCTGGCACTAGGTTTGCGCATCGCCTAGACGCATCGCTAGAGTGGGGGCGTATTCTGCAGGCGGCACCTGGGTGTTGCCATGCAGGCAAGGGGGCAATAAACGTTTCTATATCAGAGTGCTTGACAGCTAGATGAGGTCTGGGTAACATACGCGCCACCTCGACGAGGCAATGAAACGTCCCATTCGTCTAGTGGTCTAGGACACCGCCCTTTCACGGCGGTAACAAGGGTTCGAACCCCTTATGGGACGCCACTTAAATCGTTAAGGTATCGGAATTGCGGGAATAGCTCAGTGGTAGAGCATCGCCTTGCCAAGGCGAGGGTCGAGAGTTCGAATCTCTTTTCCCGCTCCAGTACGTCCCATTCGTCTAGTGGTCTAGGACACCGCCCTTTCACGGCGGTAACAAGGGTTCGAACCCCTTATGGGACGCCATTCCGATGGTGAGTAGTTTGTAGAGTGATAGCTTGTTAAGCGGGAATAGCTCAGTGGTAGAGCATCGCCTTGCCAAGGCGAGGGTCGAGAGTTCGAATCTCTTTTCCCGCTCCAGCACGTCCCATTCGTCTAGTGGTCTAGGACACCGCCCTTTCACGGCGGTAACAAGGGTTCGAACCCCTTATGGGACGCCACTCACTTTATGAAGTATCGCTGTATTGTTTGCGTTGCGGGAATAGCTCAGTGGTAGAGCATCGCCTTGCCAAGGCGAGGGTCGAGAGTTCGAATCTCTTTTCCCGCTCCATGCAAACCCCCTTTCTAAAGTTCTGCTTGATCCCCAATCTAGTTATTGCCATTTGCCGCTGATCAAGCGGCGTTTTTGTGTGCGTGCCGTTTGGGCGGCGGTGGCTGTTTGCTGCACCATTGAGGCGTTGTCTTGGGCCGCCTGATCTAACTGGGCGATGGCCACATTAATTTGCTCAATGCCACGGGCCACGGGTTTGCTCGTGGGTGGCGGCGGTAATGTCTGAGAACAGGTCGTTTACGCGCTGAATTCGCTGATCAATATCCTGCATACGCTGCTTGGTGGTATCTACCAAGGCGGCACCATTGCTGACCTGCGCAAAAGCCACTGCCGGTTTGCTGCGTATTATCCAGAATGGTTTGGAAGATCAGCGTCCCTATCGGTTAGGCTCGCTTATATGGTCAGCATGTTCCCTTGAAGTGCCGCTGCCTGGGCAGGCGGGCGCTAGGCTGATACTAAAGTATTAATCTAGGCGCTATCGCAGCAATAGCGTGGCAAAGTATCACCTAATGTAGTGCTAAATAGAGAAAAATCAGGGGCATGGAAGTGGTGGTTCAGAGGTTATAAGCTGCAAACTTGAAAAAATATATGCATGCCCCGATATCCTCCCTTCTAGCTCTTTTTGCTCCCCACTTGCTGACAGGACATATTCATGGCCGAACCGGCATTGTCGATCCGTGGCCTTACCAAGGTGTATGGCAACGGCTTCCAAGCGTTAAAAGGTATCGATTTAGACGTCCAGCAGGGCGATTTTTTTGCGCTGTTGGGCCCCAACGGCGCAGGAAAGTCCACCACCCTTGGCGTCGTTTGCTCGCTGGTACAGAAAACGGCGGGTAAAGTGTCGATTTTTGGAATCGACATTGATAAAGACTTCGCCAAAGCGAAATATCAGCTCGGCGTGGTGCCGCAGGAATTTAACTTCAACCAGTTTGAGAAAGTGCTGGATATCGTGCTGGCCCAGGCAGGTTACTACGGCATGAAGCGCAGCGAAGCGTTGCCTCGCGCCAAGCAGCTGCTGACCGATTTAGGGCTGTGGGAAAAGCGCAACGGCAGTGCGCGAATGCTCTCAGGAGGTATGAAGCGCCGCCTAATGATTGCGCGTGCCTTGATGCACCGACCCAAGTTGCTGATTCTCGACGAGCCCACTGCCGGGGTCGATATCGAACTGCGCCGCAGCATGTGGGAGTACATGCGCCGCATTAACCGTGATGAAGGCACCACGATCATTCTGACCACGCACTACCTCGAAGAAGCCGAGAGCCTGTGCCGCAATATCGCCATCATCAACCATGGCGAAATTGTGCGGAACACCAGCGTGCGCGAGCTGCTGGCGGAACTGGACACCGAAACCTTCCTACTGGATCTCGCCGAGCCGGTGGAGCAAGTGCCCACCATTGAAGGCTTTGAGCTGCAGCAAATCGAGCCCTCCCAGCTGGCGCTAGTGATTCATCGTGGCCAGCAGTTGAACGATGTGTTCAGTGCGTTAAGCGCGCAGGGCATTCAGGTCGTCTCGATGCGTAACCGTGCCAACCGCTTAGAGGAGATGTTTGTTTCCATGGTAGAGAGCAGTCAGCAGGCCATCGACCAGCGTGAAAAGCAGGAGGCCCGCGTATGAATGCAATGCAAACCCTCGTGGCTTTATGGACGCTAGTGCTTAAAGAGATCAAGCGCTTCACCCGAATCTGGCCGCAAACCCTGCTGCCACCGTCGATCACCATGGCCATGTACTTCATCATTTTCGGCAGCCTGATCGGCTCGCGCATTGGTGAGATGGATGGCTTCAGCTATATGGATTTCATTGTGCCAGGGCTGATCATGATGTCGGTGATCACCAACAGCTACTCCAACGTGGCCTCTAGCTTCTTTTCCAATAAGTTTCAGCGCTCCATTGAAGAGATGATGGTGTCGCCGATGCCGAATGGTGTCATTCTTTCGGGCTTTATTTTGGGCGGAATGGCTCGTGGCTTGGGTGTGGGGCTGATCGTGACGCTGGTGTCGCTGTTCTTTACCCGCTTAACGGTTGAGCATCCGCTGCTTACCGTATTAGTGGTGGTGCTCACCTCGGCGCTATTCTCCATTGGTGGCTTTATTAACGCGCTGCTGGCGAACAAGTTTGATGATATCTCCATCGTGCCAACGTTTATTCTGACGCCGCTCACCTATTTAGGCGGGGTGTTCTATTCGATTTCGATGCTGCCGGATTTCTGGCAGGGTGTCTCGATGCTCAACCCGATTCTGTATATGGTGAATGTCTTCCGTTACGGCTTTTTAGGTGTTTCTGATATTCCGGTAGGCTGGGCATTGGCCGCTATTTTTGCTTTTATCGTCGTACTGTTTGTGGTGGCGCTGACCATGCTAGAGCGTGGCAAAGGCATACGTAGCTAGGGTCGCCTTCACAGCCTTGATTGAAATACCCTTATAAGATGGCACGACTAAGAGAGTTTTCATGGTACACCGCCCCGATACCTTAGAACATGCGCCCTTGGGGCGTGATTCTGCTTACCCCGAGCAGTACGATGCAGGGTTGCTGTACCCCATTCCCCGTGCGGCCAATCGTGCGCCGCTGGGCATTGAAGAGGGCGCACTGCCGTTTGTTGGCGAAGATGAGTGGCACGCGTTTGAAGTCTCCTGGCTCAATGGCCGCGGCAAGCCGATTGTCGCCGTGGCACGCTTCCGTCTGCCAGCAAGCTCGCCCCATCTGATTGAGTCCAAATCCTGGAAGCTCTATCTCAACAGCCTCAACCAAACCCGCTTTGCCAGCCAAGCTAAGGTAGAAGAGACGCTAGTGCGTGACCTCAGCAGCGCTGCCGGTGCCAGCGTAAGCGTTAAGCTGCTGGGGGTGGACGATAGTGAACTGGCCCCTCAGCGCCTGCCGGGGGAGTGCTTAGACGACCTGGATATCGAGGTGAGCGACTACACGCCAAGTGCCACGCACCTTACTGCCAGTGATGAGATCGTCGAAGAGACGCTGCATTCGCATCTGCTAAAATCCAACTGCCCGGTGACCGGTCAGCCGGATTGGGGAAGCGTCTTGATTCGCTATAAAGGCCCCAAGCTCGACCGAGAAGGGCTACTGCGCTACCTAATTGGCTACCGCCAGCACCAGGATTTTCACGAGCACTGCGTCGAACATATTTTTACGGACTTGATGCAGCAAGCGAAGCCAGAAGAGCTGCTGGTATTGGCCCGCTACGTGCGCCGTGGCGGCCTAGATATCAGCCCCTGGCGAGCCACCCCAGGGCTGACACCCCCCAGCCCGCTGCGCCTTGCCCGGCAGTAACGCTCACCTTTAATGGAGAAGAAGTTATCATGGACGCCCTCACGCTGCTTCACGAACGTAGCTCCATGGGCAAGCTCACCGAGCCTGCCCCCAGCGCCGACCAGCTTAGCGCCATATACCAAGCGGCCCTGCGTGCCCCTGATCACAAAGAGCTGCGCCCGTGGCGCTTTATCGAGTTCTCCGGCGAAGGCCGGGAGCGCCTGGGCGAGCTGTTTGCTGAAGCCGAATTTCAGGAAGACCCCCACGCCAGTGACGACACGCTAAACTCCGCGCGCAAAAAGCCCCTGCGCGCACCGATGATTATCGCGGTGATTGCCAAGGTGACGCCGGACCTTCCCAAAGTACCGAAAATTGAGCAGGTGATTTCAGCAGGTTGTGCCGCTCACGGCATTTTGCTGGCGGCCCACGCGCTAGGTCTAGGAGCCATGTGGCGCAGCGGAAAATACGCGTTTGATCCCGTGGTGCGCAAAGGCCTGGGTCTGGATGAAGATGACGAAGTCGTTGCCTTTATCTATTTGGGCAGCCTAGCGGGTCGCCACAAGCCAGTGGCAACCCACAATAGCGCGGATTTTGTCGAGCGCTGGGATTAAATCTACGCCCCTGTAATGCCAAGGAGGTCGCCATGAGTCAGCCCCGCCAACCCGGCATTCCACATCCCCGCTTACCGCTACCGGAAGGCGAGGAGGACCTAGTCGCCTTTCAGCACTGGCTGGAAGCGGCCATTCCCATGGTGGAGGCACTTGGCATTACCCGCATGAGCCAAGCCAGCGGCGCGCTCACGTGGCAACTGGCGCTCACACCTAACCTCAACGACAAAGGCACCGGCTTTGGCGGCGCGCTGAGCGCACAAGCCACGCTACAAGGCTGGTGCTGGGTCACTCTCTGGCTTCGCCAGCAGGGCAGGGCGCAGGATGTGGTGGTTGCTGAAGCCAGCCAACGCTTTCTTGCCCCGGTCACGGGTGATTATCGCATGACTTGTGCCCCTAGCCATCCGGATGGCCCTGCACAGCTTGCTGCTAAACTCAGTGAGCGAGGTAAGGGCAGCATCGAGCTAACCCATCAGCTCTATTGCGGAGATTCGCTCTGCCTAGAAGCCATAGGCCGCTACGCTGTGCTGCCAAACGCCTAAGTAGGCAAAAGCTAAGCAGGAAAAAGGCTTGCTATTTCACGGCTTAGACCATAGAATATGCGCCGTTCTGTTGAGAAAGGCAGCGCCTAACAGCAGAGCTAAAATGTGGAGAGGTGTCCGAGTGGTCGAAGGAGCACGCCTGGAAAGTGTGTAAGTCGAAAGGCTTCGAGGGTTCGAATCCCTCCCTCTCCGCCACAGAATTTAAAAAAGCCCGCTGAGCAATCAGCGGGCTTTTTTGTGTCCGAGATTTTCGCGAATAAACAAACAGCGCTCATGCCTTAGCGTGCAGAATGCCTCCTCCACCGACACAAGAGTTGCCCTGACAACCCACGATCCGTCTATACTCGAGAAAAGTCACCCGACTAGGCTGCCCATGTCCGTTGATTTGCAGGCGCTTTATCCTAAGCTGATTCATTTGATGCTCGACGCTGTGTTCGTCGTGGATGCGGATCATAAGATTCTTTTTGTCAGCGATGCCTGCGAATCGCTGCTGGGTTACCGTGCCGATGAGCTGGTAGGCACGCTAATTACTCACTATATGCACCCGGAAGATTTGGCTATAACCAAAGCCTCCATTAGGCGGGTGATGAATGGGCAGCCCCATCTCGATTTTCGTAACCGCTACCTACATAAGAACGGCAGCGTGGTGCATGTGCTTTGGTCGGCCCGTTGGTCGGATGAAGAGCAGGTGAGAATTGGCGTTGCTCGAGATGTAACCGCTCAGGTGCAAGCGGAAGACGACCTGCGCTTTCTTGCACATCACGATCCGCTCACCAAACTGACCAATCGTTCATTGTTTTACGGTCGTTTGGAGGCGGCGTTAAGTACGGCAAAGCGCTATCAAAACCGTTTTGCGCTGCTGTTTTTAGATGTAAACGACTTCAAACGAATTAACGATGTGCATGGCCACGCGGTGGGAGATGCGGTGCTTTGCGAGGTAGCTCGCCGTTTGAGTGGCTGCGTGCGTGAGACTGATACGGTGGCACGTATGGGGGGCGATGAATTTACGGTGATATTAACCGACGTTCACTCTAAAGAGGCCGCCATCGAAAAAGCTGCCCAAATACTGGAGGTGCTCTCTGAACCGCTCGCGGCAGAGGTAGCAGGGGCGGATATGCGGGATATCGGCATGCCGTCTTGCAGTGTGGGTGTGGCCACCTACCCAGAAGACGGCAAAGATGCTGATACGCTACTGAATTATGCAGATGTGAAAATGTACCGAATGAAAAGGCGTCGTTCGCGTTAGTAAAGCTACTGACTTTAAAACGGTAACTTTTAAAACGGTAGCCCACCGCTAAAGCCAAAAATTGCCACAGCAATCACAACAACGACAACAACGATGGTAGTGGTAGACGGCATGTTCTCTTCCTCTGAGAAATAAGTGTGCCTTAAGCCTAGCTGCTGGCTAGCGGTTTCGCACATTTTTATCCGCGTGCGTGGTTCAGCGCAGCCCTTGAAAATGCACAGACCAAAAAAATTAATCAAAGTGCTGCTATTTCTATCTCGGGTTAATGTATTTGACACATATAAGGTTCAAGGTGGGCAGTAACACAAGGAGAGGTGTTAGGTTTTGTACGAAAAGCCTTATCTGCTAATTTTACCTATGCAAAAGCAGCATAGGGGAAAAAAATGGTCGGACGTTACGAGATCTCTGATGACGGCTGGGCACAGATTGAAGATATCGTGGCGCCTCCTCAAACCATGGGCAGGCCCAGGCGGGATGACCGAAAAATGCTCAATGGTATCTTCTGGGTGCTGTGTTCTGGCGCCAAATGGCGTGATTTACCCGAGCGATATGGTCCTTGGTCGACGGTTTATGACCGGTTCCGCAAGTGGCGTGATGACGGCACCTTTGAAGCGGTACTTTCTCGCTTGCAGCTCAAATTACGTGAAGATGGGCTTATGGACCTAGACACGTGGATGATCGATGCCACTTCCGTGCGAGCCACACGCGCTGCCGCTGGAGGCGGTAAAAAGGGGGCTCGAAAGAACCGTTAGACCACGCGCTCGGCCGTAGCCGCGGCGGTTTAACAACCAAAATTCATTTGGTTTGTGATCGTCATGGCTGGCCACTGGCGTTCACGCTGTCTCCTGGTCAAGAGGCAGATTCTCGGCACTTCGTTGCGACATTAGAGAGCATCCATCTACCAGGTGGCGTCGGGCGTCCTCGCAAACGTAGTCGCTATATGGTGGCTGATAAAGGATACGACAGCGATGAGCTGCGTCATTATTGCGACAGGCACGGCATGAAATCCGTGATTGCTCAGCGCAACATGCACCGAAGAACCCGGCCTGGGCTACCCAGGCGGTTCGACAAACCCAAATATCGGCAACGGAATGCGATAGAACGCTGCTTTGGTTGGCTTAAAGAATGTCGCCGCATCGCCACACGCTATGAAAAGCTGGCAAGTAGCTTTAAGGCGATGGTATGCGTGGCGTGCATCGGCCGTTGCTTGCGAGCCAACTTTTCGTACAAAACCTAAGGAGCAGGAGCAAGCACGGAACGCTTGCAAGACCAGGGATGCACGAACTGGAGGTTCGTGAAGAAGGATTACGGAGGAGTTACTACTACCCCGGCCAAGCATGGCCGGGGTTTTTTTTATGGTGCGCCAGGCATGGCGCGCAGCGCCAATTAGGCGCTATCCGGTCCGCCGTGGTGGTTGGCCGGATGACTTGGGGGTGAAAGTCCCCTACGGACCCTGATAGCGGGAACCGTTAGCT